>JBFYWX010000075.1:0-3962 GCA_041310825.1 Desulfobacteraceae bacterium
AAGTTGGACAGAATTTAAATCTTTGTAAACACAATGCCAGTCTGGTTTTGCTGGGGCGTGTAAAAATATTGTACACAAAACACACACAATTTCATTGGTAAGAGACTAAAATGCCTATAGTGCCTATAATTGAAACAGCGATGAGCGTCTCATGGCGCGGGGTGCGCCACTTCATCCGCAAGCAAGTTCTGTTCTTGTGGGAGTGGCTCCCGGCCTTCGTAGCCTGTACTTCGGCGGAGTAGGCTCCAGCCACGATCATCGCGGCAACCAGCCTTTGCCTCCGGCTACGGCGGTCAGGAGATGCCGCTCCCACAGAAGGAAAACTCAACTTACTTGAAAGTGGTCGGGATAGATGGGAGTGGAGATGATTTCTTCGAAAGTCGTTGAGGAAGTGTTGAAGGCCGTAGATCCCGAAGAGGTGATCGGGCTGACGGCCGCGCTGGTGAAAATCAACTCGGCCTGGGACCCGGCGGCCGGTACCAGCGAGCAGAAGGCGGCGGAGTGCGCCGCCCGCTGGGCCGAAGCGCAGGGGTTCGAGGTGCGGATGGAAACGGTCGCCCCCGGCCGTCCCAACGTGCTTGTCACCTACGCCGCCGGCCCCGGGGAGCGCACGCTGATGTTCGAGGGCCACACCGATGTCGTAACCCCGGGGGATGTGGGCGCCTGGACCTATGACCCCTTCGGCGCGCAGATCGTCGGCCGGCGGATGTACGGCCGGGGGACCAACGACACCAAGGGCAACCTTGCCGCCATGCTGGCCGCAATGGCGGCCCTCAAGCGCTCGGGAGTACCGCTTTCCGGAACGATCGTGGGCGGGGTGCTTTGCGACGAAGAAGACCAGATGCTCGGGGTGCGCCATTTCATCGAAAACGGCCACGCCGACCGGGTGAGCGCCGCCGTCATTTGCGAGCCCCAGGACGGGTTGATCTGCACGAGCCAGAAAGGCGCCCTGCGCGCGCGGTTCACCGTGACCGGCCGGATGAGCCACGGCGCGATGCCGCTCTCCGGGCTGAACCCGGCGCCGGCGGTGGCCGAGATCATCCGGGAGCTGCACACCCTGGAGAAGGCCGCGGCGGCCCCCGGCCGCGACCCGCATCTGGGATGGCCGAGTTTCACGCCGACCATCATCTGCGCCCCCGCCGCCGGCCCGGCGCAACTGAACGTTATCCCATCCGCGGCACGCATCCTGGCCGATATCCGCACCCTCCCGCGCCAGTCCCACCCGGGCATCGTGGAGGACCTGCGACGCCTCGCGGCCAACGTCCAGGAGAGGGTCCGGGACGACTACCGCGGATACGACGCCCGGCTCGGCGTCAAGCGGTCGTACGATCTCACCGTCGGTGCGGAGATTCTGACGGATCGGCCCTGCACCCGGACCGCTCCCGACGAGCCGGTCGTACAGGCCGCCCACTGGGCCACGTACACGGTCACCGGCAAAGAGCCGGAATACGGCGGTGTCCCCGGAGCCACCGATGGGACCTTCCTGTGGGCCTGGAAGAAGATCCCGATCGTGACCATGGGCGCGGGCGACCGCGAAGTGCCGCATCAGAAGGACGAGTGGGTCGACCTCGACCAGTTGGTGGAGACGGTTAAAATCTACGCCCTGACCGCTCTCCACTTTTTGGGGATGACCGCCGCGCGATGAAGGACCACCTGCTCGCCATCGAGGAGCTATCGGTGAGTTTCCGCACACCCGAGGGAAAGGCCCGCGCGGTGGACCGGGTGGACCTCACGTTGGAGCGCGGTGAGACCCTCGGGGTGGTGGGCGAGTCGGGGTGCGGCAAAAGCGTCACCGCCTTGAGCATCTTAGGGCTCATTGCCTCTCCGCCGGGGGCGATCGATTCCGGGCGGATCCGCTTTGAAGGGACCGACCTCCTGCAGATCCCGCCCGAGTCCCTGCGCCGGATCCGCGGGCGGGACATCGCGATGATTTTTCAGGAACCGATGACCTCCCTCAACCCGGTGCTCACCATCGGGCGCCAAGTCGCCGAGCCGCTCGTGGTCCACCACGGGTTGAGCCGATCCCAGGCCCACGATCAGGCCGCGCAGTGGCTGGAGCGGGTGAAAATCCCCGCCGCCCGCCGGCGCCTGGAGGACTACCCCCACCACCTCTCGGGCGGCATGCGCCAGCGGGTCATGATCGCCATGGCCATGGTCTGCCGTCCCAAGCTGCTCATCGCCGACGAGCCGACGACAGCCCTCGACGTCACCATTCAAGCCCAGATCCTCTCCCTGATGGTGGGGTTGAAGCAGGAGCTGGGGATGGCATTGATGCTGATCACCCACAACCTGGGGGTGGTGGCCCAGATGGCCTCCCGGGTGGTGGTGATGTACGCCGGCCAGGCGGTGGAGGAGGCCGCGGTGGCGGACCTTTTCGAACGGCCCTTTCACCCGTACACCCGGGGGTTGCTGCGCTCCATGCCGGAGCCGGGGGCACCGTCCGCCGGGGGACGGCGGCGGCTGAGAGAGATCCCCGGCATCGTCCCGGTGATCAGCGAGGAGGTCGAGGGGTGCCGCTTCGCCGGGCGCTGCCCGCACGCCTTCGAGGTCTGCCGCGCGCGGACCCCGGCACTGACAGAGATCCGCCCGGGTCAGCGGGCGCGCTGCTGGCTGAAGGAATTCCCGGAGCGGAGGCGCACCGATGCCTGAGGCCCCGCTGCTCGAGCTCATCGATGTCTCCAAACACTTTCCCCTGGGGGGCGGAATCTTCGGGCGCCCCACGGCCTGGGTCAGGGCCGTGTCCGGCGTCTCCTTCGCGGTCCGCCGCGGGGAGAGCTTCGGCTTGGTCGGGGAATCCGGGTGCGGCAAGACGACCATCGGCCGTCTGATCCTGCGGTTGAGCAAGCCCTCCGGCGGCCGCCTTCGATTCGACGGCCAGGAGATCCTCACACAAGATCGGACCGCCTTCGGCCGCCTGCGCCGACGCATGCAGATCATCTTCCAGGACCCCTACTCCAGCCTCGACCCGCGGATGACGGTGGAGGCGATCGTCACCGAACCGCTGCGGGCCGGCCCGCGGCGCCCGCCGCGGGGCGAGCGCCGCCGCATCGCCGAAGCCCTCCTCCACAAGGTGGGGCTGCGGGCATCCGACCTGGAAAAATACCCCCACGAGTTCTCCGGCGGCCAACGCCAGCGGATCGGGATCGCCCGCGCCCTGTGCGTCCGCCCCGAGTTGATCGTCGCCGACGAGCCGGTCAGCGCCCTCGACGTGTCGGTCCAGGCCCAAGTCATCAATCTGCTCCAGGACCTGAGGGAGGAGTTCGGACTCTCCTACCTCTTCATCTCCCATGACCTGGCCGTGGTCCAGCACGTCTGCGACCGGATCGCCGTCATGTACCTCGGGCGGCTGGTAGAGCTCGCGCCCTGCGCCCTCTTCAGCCGCGCGCCACGCCACCCTTACACCGAAGCGCTGCTGGCGGCCGTACCCCTGCCGGACCCGCGCCGCCGGAGCGGCTACTTCGCCATGGAGGGGGACGTCCCCAGCCCGATCGACCCGCCTCCCGGATGCAGCTTCCACCCCCGCTGCCGGTACGCCTTCGACCGCTGCCGCCGGCAGACGCCGCTGCTGGCAGAGGCCGGCGAGGGGCATGCCGTGGCCTGCTGGCTCCGCGGCGGAACAGGGCTGGAAGTAAAAGACGGCAGACGGCAGAGGGCAGAGGGCAGAGGGTGAAAGGAAGAAGAGCAGAAGGCAGCAAGGCTCAGACTGCAGGCAGAGGCTTTTTTTTCCCTATGCCCTCTGCCCCATGCCTTATACCTTATGCCCCATGCCCTCTGCCTGCTGCTGCATAACCCCCTTGCCGATTGGAAACAGAGCGTATAATACGACGAAACTATCAAAAGGAAGGAGCAAGACAGATGAACCGACCCAAGGTGACGATTCTCGACATTCAGAAGGCCAAGGAGGACAAACGCAAGCTCGTTATGATGACCGCCTACGATTACCCCTTCGGCCTGATGGCCGA
>JBFYWX010000079.1:0-6216 GCA_041310825.1 Desulfobacteraceae bacterium
GCGGCCAGTTTGCGCAGCAGCAGTCGGCCGACCCCCTTTTTCTGAAACTCCTTGCTGACGGAAAAGGCGACCTCGGCCTCGTGCGTGGCGGCATCCACCAGGTACTCGCCCACCCCCACCACCCGGCCGAACCCGAACTCGCCCACCAGCGCCAGGATGGTGAGGTCGTTCACGTAGTCGACCTGGGTCACCCCTTCGGCCTCCTCGCGGGTGAACCGGCTTTTCTCCTTGAAGAAGCGAGCGATGACATCGTCCTTGTCGAGACTGTAGAAGTGCTCCTGGATCCGGCGCTCGTCCACCGGCTTGGCCGGCCGGACCGTCACGGACTCTCCGTCGATCTCGATCATCTCCTCGAGGTGGATCGGATAGACCCCGTGGATGGACTCGTGCAGGGTGCGCTCGGCGCTGAGGAGGCCCATTTTCTTGGCCTGGAAGAAGAGCTCGTCGCGGAACTTCGGGTGGGCGATGCTGATCATGGCCATGGCCCGCTCCTGGAGGCTTTTGCCGAACAGGTTGACCGCCCCGAACTCGGTCACGACGTGCTGAACGTCGCTGCGGGTCACCACTACAGCCGTGTCCGCCAGAAACGGCACGATGCGGCTTTTCTTGCCTTGCTGGCCGGTCGCGGGCAGGATCAGGATGGACTTCCCGCCCGGGGACATGGTGGCTCCGCGTATGAAATCGACCACACCGGTCACCCCGGAGAGGCGGTTCTGGGGCATAGCGTCGGCGGCCACCTGGCCGGTCAGATCCATGGTCATGGCCACCGCCATGGCCACCATATTCTTGTGGCGGGCGATGATGGTGGGGTCGTTGACGTAATCCGAAGGGAAAAACTCGATGGCCGGGTTGTCGTTTAAAAATCCATAGAACTCCTCGTTGCCGATGGCGCTCGAGGCCACGATCTTGCCGTCGTTGAAGCCCTTTCGGCGGTTGGTGATCACCCCTTTGGCATAAAGATGCATCATGTCGCCGGTCAGATACTGGGTGTGAACCCCAAGGTCGTTCTTATCCGACAGGGCCAGGAGCACCGCCTCCGAGGTGGCGCCCAAACCGATGGCGATGGTGGACCCGTCCTCGATCAACCGCGCGGCAATCAGACGGGCGATGTCCCTGGCGGATTCCACACCCGGGTTGGCGCCGATGGCGATCAGGGGTTCGTCGTATTCCACGACCACGTCCACGTCGTTCACGTGGATGAAGCTCCGGCCGAGGACCCGCGGCATGCGCGGATTGACCTGGGCGATCACCAGGTCCGCGGACTCGGCCGCGGCGAGGGTGATGTCGACCGAGACGCCTAAACTCATCCACCCGAAGTCGTCCGGGGGCGAGACCTGGATCAAGGCCACGTGGACCGGCAAGAGCCGGCTTTTGAAGAGCCGCGGCACCGCCGAAAGGTTGACCGGAGTGATGAAGCGCTGGTTGCGCGCGATGGCCCTGGTTTTGGCGGAACCGGCATAAAAAGACCGGATGTTCAGGGTCTGGTCCCCACTCTTGTTGGCGATCAGGGTGAGCGGCGTGGTCTCCAGGTTGAAGAGACGGATGATCTCGATGTCCTTTAATGAGTCGAAGGCGTTGGACAGCTCACGCACCAAATGTTGGGGTTCCCCGCAGGAGGAACCGATGAACACGCGCTGCCCGGGCCTGATCCGGCCGATGGCCTCCGATCCCTTGCGCCTGCGGCTTATGTAGTTGTCCGCCCAGTAGGACGAAATGGCCATCGAAACCCCCGGCTCATTTTTATTTTTCCGGCATAAAAAATGAGGATAAATAAATAACCGGCGTTTAGCAAGTGTATTGATTTATTGCTTGACTACAAGTTTAGCGATCTAATATATAAGCCACCCGTCGTCGACGCTATTTCTTCTATGCACCATTACCGCTGGGGGAATGATCTTAATGAATGCACTCAAGCGCCTCTGCAACTGGATCGACACCTTGAACGAGTGGGTCGGCCGGGGGACGGGCTGGGCCGCCTTTGGACTGGTCATGGTCGTGTTCATCGATGTCGTGATGCGCTACCTTTTCAACAAGAGCTATGTCTTCGCCCAGGAGTTGGAATGGCATCTGTTCTCCTTGATCTTCCTGATCGGCGCGGGCTACACCCTGCTCTACGACGGCCACGTGCGGGTGGACATCATTTACCAGCGCTACGGGCTCAGGGGCAAGGCCTGGACCAACCTCGTGGGGGTCATCCTCTTCCTGATTCCCGGCTGCCTGCTGATCATCGCAACCTCCTGGCATTTTGCCTTCAGGGCCTGGGTGATCGGCGAGGGGTCCCCGGACCCCGGCGGCATCCCTTACCGGTTCATCGTCAAAGGGCTCATCCCGGTCGGTTTCGGCCTGCTGCTGCTGCAGGGAATTTCATTGGGGTTGCGCAGCCTTCTTCAGATTCTGAAAATCGACAAGCCAGAGCGTGCCGGGAACTGACATGGAATACCTCCCCTTATGGATGTTTTTGTTTTTAACCGTCGTGCTCATGGCCGGGTTTCCGGTCACCTTCACCCTGATGGGCACGGCGATTCTGTTCGGTGTGACCGGGTTCGGGCTGAACTTCTTCAACCTGCTGCCCCTGCGGATCTGGGGGGTGATGGGCAATGTCACCCTGATGGCCGTCCCTCTCTTCGTCTTCATGGGGGTCGTTCTGGAGCGATCCGGCCTGGCCGAGGACCTGCTCGACACCATGGCCCTGGTCTTCGGGCGGCTGCGCGGGGGCGTGGCCGTATCGGTGGTCGTCGTCGGCGCCCTGCTCGGCGCCACGACCGGGATCGTGGGTGCCACGGTCGTGACCATGGGGCTGCTCTCGGTGCCGACCATGCTGCGCCGGGGCTACTCCAAGGAGCTCGCCACCGGCACGGTGGCGGCCTCGGGCACGCTGGGTCAGATCATCCCTCCCAGCATCGTCCTCGTCCTGATCGGAGACATCATCGGGGTCCCGGTGGGCGATCTCTTCATCGGCGCCATCATCCCCGGGTTGATCCTCGTCTTCATCTTCATCCTCTTCATCGTCATCGTGGCCTTCGTGCGACCGGAGATGGCGCCGCCCATCCCCAAGGGGGAGCTTGCGCATTTCACGGGGGCATTTATGGCCCGACAGATCGGCCGGGCGCTCCTGCCCCCGCTCTTTCTGATGACCGCGGTTCTCGGGTCGATCATGGCCGGGGTGGCCTCCCCCACGGAAGCCGCCGGTGTCGGCGCCGTAGGCGCCATGGTGCTGACGGCCCTCAACAAAAAGTTCAACATGGCGCTCCTGCGCGAGAGCATGCGCACGACGGTGCGCTTGACCTGCATGGTCTTCATCATTCTGTGCGGCGCGGCCGCCTTCGGGCTGGTCTTCCGGGGGCTGCACGGCGACGACCTGGTCCGGGCGTTCTTAGGGGGGCTGGCCGACCGCTACTCCCGGGAGATGGTGCTCGCCTTCGTCATGGCGCTGATCTTTTTGATCGGGTTCTTTCTGGACTTCATCGAAATCACCTTCATCATCGTGCCGGTCCTGGCCCCGATCATGATCGAGTTCGGTTTCGACCCGCTATGGTTCTGCGTCGTGCTGGCGGTCAACCTGCAGACGAGCTTTCTGACACCGCCCTTCGGGTTCTCCCTGTTCTACCTCAAGGCGGTGACCCCGCCGGAGGTGACCACGGGCCATATCTATCGCGGCATCATTCCCTTCGTGGTCTGCCAGCTGGTCGGCCTGCTGATCATTGTTTTCTACCCATCCTTGGCGACATGGCTGCCCCGGGTGGTGTTCGGGCCCTAACCACGGGGGGCTTTTTCAATCCCACCCATCCCATCACACAAGGAGGTTCGCAATGAAACGACGTGATTTTCTGAAAAAAGTCGGTATCGGCACGGCGGCGGCAGCCGCCACTTCGGTGATCGGGGCGCCGGCGGTCATCGCCCAGAAAAAGTATCAGTGGAAAATGGTCACCACCTGGCCGCCCAAGCTACCGGTACTCCAGGACGGCTGCGAGCGGCTGGCCAAGCGCATCGGCGAGTTGTCGGACGGCCGGATCCAGATCCAGGTGTTCGCCGCCGGCGAGCTCGTCCCCGCGCTCGAATCCTTCCAGGCCGTCTCCGACGGCACGGTGGAGGTCGGCAGCGGCGCCTCCTACTACTGGGCCGGCAAGGAACCGGCCACGCAGTGGTTCTCGGCGGTCCCCTTCGGCATGAACGCCCAGGGCTATGCGGCCTGGTTCCACGGCGGCGACGGCCTTAAACTCTGGGAAGAGGTCTACGCGCCCTTCAACCTCGTGCCGCGTCCGGGCGGGTCGACCGGGGTCCAGATGGGTGGTTGGTTCCGCAAGATGATCAATACGGTCGACGACTTCAAGGGGCTGAAGATGCGCATCCCGGGCCTGGGCGGCAAAGTCGTGGCCAAGGCCGGCGGCACCGTGGTGTTGACCCCGGGCGGGGAAATCTTCACCAACCTCGAGCGCGGGGTGATCGACGCCACCGAGTGGGTCGGCCCGCTCCACGACCTGCGCCTGGGTCTCTACAAGGCCGCCAAATACTATTACTATCCCGGTTGGCATGAGCCCGGGACCTACCTCGAGTATTTCTTCAACAAGAAAGTCTTCGACTCCCTGCCGAAAGATCTCCAGCATATCGTCAACTCGGCCTGCATGGAAAACGAACTCTGGGTGCTCTCCCAGTTCGAGGCCCAGAACGGGACGGCCCTGCAGGAGCTAATCAACGTCCACAAGGTGGAGCTCGTGCAGTTCCCGGCCGAGGTGCTGCAGAAGCTGAGCAAAATGGCCGAGGAGGTCAACGCGGAGGAAGCCGCCAAGACCCCGATCGCCAAAAAGGTGAACGAGTCCTTCAAGAAATTCGCCAAGATCGTCGGCACCTGGGGCACGGTCTCGGAGAAGGCCTACCACAACATCATCGTGCCGCCCTTCCCGCTCAAGGGCTGATGCCTGAAACTGACTATCCGTAGCAGCCATCGCAACGGCCCCCCGCAAGGGGGGCCGTTGTTTTTTCACGGCTCGGCATCGAGAGTCGGCTCGTTCGCGACCTCCAGCGGTGTGCCGAGCGGGGCCGCCTCCACCCGGCGCAGACTGCGCTCGATCGCGCGGGTGCGGACCTCGGCCTGGTCGATGGTGTGGGCCGCCTCCTGCAATTTCTTTTTCGTCCGGGCCAGGGTTTCCCCGAATTTGGCGAACTCGTTCTTGACCGCCCCCAGGAGCTCCCACACCTCGCTCGAGCGGCGCTCGATCGCGAGGGTGCGGAAGCCCATCTGCAGGCTGTTCAAAAGGGCGGCGAGGGTCGTGGGGCCGGCGACCACGATGCGGTGCTCGCGCTGCAAGAAATCGCACAGCCCCGGCACGCGCAACACCTCGGCGTAGAGCCCCTCCACCGGCAGGAACAGGATCCCGAAATCGGTGGTGTGGGGCGGCTCGATGTACTTCTCGCGGATGGCGCGGGCCTCGAGCTTCACGCGCTGCTCCAATCCCCGCAAGGCCCGGTCCGCGGCCTCCTTGTCAGCCGCCTCCTGGGCGTCGAGCAGCCGCTGGTAGTCCTCCTGTGGAAACTTGGCGTCGATCGGCAGCCAGACGACCCCTTCCCGCGCCGGATCCGAACCCGGAAGCCAAACGGCAAACTCCACGCGCTCGCTGCCGCCCGGCTTGGTGGCCACGTTTTCGGCATACTGGTCCCGGGTCAGGATCTGCTCCAGGATGTGGCTCAGGCGGATCTCGCCCCAGGTCCCGCGGGTTTTGACGTTGGTCAACACCTTCTTGAGGTCACCCACCCCGGCGGCCAGGGTGCGCATCTCCCCCAGCCCGGCGTAGACCTGCTCCAGGCGTTCGCTCACCTGCCGGAAGGAGTCGCCCAAGCGTTTCTCCAGGGTCGTCTGGAGCTTTTCGTCGACCACCGCACGCATCTGGTCGAGCTTTTCGGCGTTGGCCGCCTGCAGGGACTGCAGCCGGGTTTCCATCGCCGTGCGCAGGGCTTCGAGCTTGCCCTCGTTCAACGCGGTGAGAGCGGCGAGCTGCCGTGAAAAACTGTCGAGCTGGTCTTTCTGCAGGCGGGCGATATCGGCCATCCGACCCAGCAGCGAATCGGAAAGAAGGCCGGAGGCGGACCGCATCTCCTCGCGCATCTGCCGGTCCCCGAAGGCCGACTCCCGACGGCTTCTGGCCAGCTCCTCCCGGAACTCGCGCTCCACCAGTTCGAAGCGGCCTTCGATGGCGGCAAGCGCCCCCTGAAGCGCGTTCA
>JBFYWX010000081.1:0-6605 GCA_041310825.1 Desulfobacteraceae bacterium
AAAAGTGATATATCGTGTGCCTATGCATTTTCCCAAAAATCCGGGGTCGGTGTGAATGGATTCAGCAACTTAGAAATGAAAAGACGGCCAAATGTGCCTATGACTGTCGAACCCAGGCTAATGATTGAGGCTTGAGCTGGAAAAAATCGTTCCGTGGTTTCATCCCTTCGATGCCACCGGGCCAACCCTGCAAAGCCCCAACATATGGTGTCTCTTTAAAAAATTCTTGACTATTTGTAGTAGTAAGGTATTAAATAGAGACACAGGTGGGTAATTTTATTCCCAACCCCAAACCGATCTCCACTATTCCCAAAAAGGATATTTGAAAACAGCGCGTTAAGGCCGTGACCCGGCTCAAGACAACCCAGTTGCACCTGCCGACAGGAGGGCGAAGGTGTTTACGATGGTAGACAACCCAAAATCGGCTAAGATCAAGGTGATCGGGGTCGGGGGCGCCGGCGGCAACGCCATCAATAACATGATTCGCGGGGGGCTGCAGGGCGTCACCTTCGTTGCCGCCAACACGGACGCACAGGCGCTCGAGGTTTCGCGCGCGGACACCGTCATCCAACTCGGTGGCCACATCACCGAGGGGCTGGGGGCCGGCGCGAACCCCCAGATCGGGCGCGATGCGGCCCTGGAGAGCGCCGAGGAGATCCGCAAGGCGCTGAGCGACAGCCACATGGTCTTCATCACGGCCGGGCTGGGGGGCGGCACCGGCACCGGCGCCACCCCCGTGATCGCCGAGATCTGCCGCGAGATGGGGGCGTTGACGGTGGCCGTGGTCACCCGGCCCTTCTCGTTCGAGGGCAAGAAGCGCGCCCTGATCGCCGAGCAGGGGCTCGCGGATCTCAAGAAGGTGGTGGACACGGCGATCACCATCCCCAACGACCGGCTGCGGGCCCTGGCCTACCGCAAGGCCACATTGATGGAGATGTTCGCGAAGGCCGATGAGATCCTGCTGCATGCGGTCAGGGGCATCACCGACCTGATCCTGGTGCCGGGCCTCGTCAACCTCGATTTCGCCGACGTGCGCACCACGATGTCCAAGGCCGGCATGGCCTTGATGGGCGTCGGCATCGCCGCGGGCGAGAACCGCGCCATCGATGCGGCCGAAAAGGCGATCTCCCACCCCCTGCTCGAGGACATCTCCATCGCCGGCGCGCGCGGGGTGCTCATGAACATCACGGCCGCGAGCAGCATGGAGTTCGAGGAGGTGGCCGAGGCCTCCGAGCGGATCCACAAGGAAGTGGGCGACGAGGCGGAGATCTTCTGGGGCACCTCGGTCGACGATAGCCTGGGCGATCAGATGCGGGTGACGGTCATCGCCACCGGCATCGGCTTGGAGGCCGAGGCGGCGCGGCCGGTCGGGCGCGAGAAGGACAAGCGCCGAGAGGCGGAGCGCAAGGTCGTCCAGCCGTTGCGCGGCAAGGTGCGCGACGCCACCGCTGACGACCTGGCGCGGCCGGGGGTTCTGGATCTTGACGAGCCGACCTTCATCCGCAACCGCCGGGCGGCAGAGGAGTCTCCGGGAATGCTCGCCCGAGGGGTCGGGCGCATGCCCCTGGAGGATACGGGTCTCGACATTCCAACCTGCATGCGCCGCAAAGCGAACTAGTCCATCCCTAATCGGCGTCTTGCCTCCCAAGCCCGCGTTCCCCCTCGCCGCCGTTCGCGAGGGGGCGCCATCCGCCGCCTGCCGTGGCGGCTTCGCTGCGGCCCTGGCCTGGGCCCTAATCCACCATTTCCGGATGGGCCCAACCGAACCCCCTCCCCCTTTCCAGCGTTTTTCTCCCGGTTTCGCCTTCCTTGACGGCGCATCGGCGCGATGCTATGCAACTCCTGCAGGATCAACGGGGGTGTGCGTCCCGGACGAAGGGGAGCCCCCCGCGCCTCCTCGGAGCAGCACCCGTTTTCAATCCCCGTCCTCTCGCTGATCAACCGTTTCCGGCCGGATCGGAGAACGGTCGGCGCTAAACCACCCACACAAGGAGGAGTGAAATGAAAACGAAGTCGATGCGACTGGCGGTTTTAATCCTTTTTGCCCTTCTTGCGGCCGCGGTGCCCGGTTTCGGGGCCAACAAGGACACCCTCGTGGTGGGGGTCTCATCGGATGTCCACACCTTGGATCCGGCCGTCTCCAGCGACAACTACGACTGGCGGCAGATCTACCCGGCCTACGACCGGCTGGTGAAGTACAAGGTGGTGAACGGCGAAGGCTCGACCGAGGTCGAGCCCATGGCCGCGGAGTCCTGGACGGTCTCCCCGGACAGCCTGGTCTGGACCTTCAAAATCAGAAAAGGGATCACGTTCGACGACGGCGCCCCGCTCGATGCCAAGGCGGTCAAGTTCGCCTTCGACCGGGTACTCAAGATCGGCAAGGGGCCGGCCGACAACATCGGCGCCATCAAGACCGTGGATGCCGTGGACGACATGACGGTCAAGATCACCCTGAAGAGCGCCTTCGGCCCCTTTCTGCAGACGCTGGCGACCGATGCGGCCTCCATCGTCAACCCCAACGTGATGAAGCATGAAAAGGCCGGCGACCTCGCCCAGGCCTGGCTTGCCCAGAACATGGACGGCAGCGGCCCCTTCAAGATGACCGAGTGGTCCCGCGGCGAGCGCTTCGTCTTGACCGCCAAGGACACCTACTGGGGGGCGAAGCCCAGACTCAAGCGCGTCATCATCCGCTTCATGCGCGAGTCCTCCGACCAGCGCATGGCGCTCGAGAGCGGGGACATCGACATCGCCGAGGGCATCCTGATCGACCAGATCCCGGCCCTCGAAAAGACCCCGAACATCGTGGTGCGGCGCTACCCCTCCCAGCTCGTCGAGTATGTCTACATCAACTGCCAGAATCCCAAGCTGCAGAACAAGCTCGTGCGCCAGGCGCTGAACGCCGCGGTGGACTACCCGGGGATCATCACCCACGTCCTGCGCGGCAACGGGGTGCAGATGCGCGGGCCGGTGCCCAAGGGCATGTGGGGCCACAAGGCCGATGTCTTCCAGTTCCAGCGGGACGTGGCCAAGGCCAAGGGGCTCTTGAAGCAGGCGGGGGCCGAGAAGCTTAACCTTACCCTGATCTACTCCGAGCGGCGCCCGAGTTGGGAACAGATCGCGGCCATTCTGCAGAGCAACTTCGCCGACATCGGCGTGAACCTGAAGCTCGAGCTGATGGCCAACCCCACCCTGCGCGAGAAGGTCGACCGCGGGGACTTCGAACTCTGCCTCGGCGCCTGGAGTCCGGACTACGCCGACCCCTCGATGTTCATGAACTTCTGGTTCGACTCGAACAACTTCGGCCTGCCCGGAAACAGAAGCCGCTACAAGAACGAGCAGGTGGACGGCTTCGTCCGCAAGGCGCTCGCGCTGTCGGACGTGAACCAGCGGATCGCGCTCTACCACCAGGCCCAGGACATCATCATGCAGGACGCCCCCTACATCCTGCTCTACCAGACCCAGACCATCGTGCCGATGCGCGCCTGGGTCAAGGGCTACGTCTACAATCCCATGCTCGAATCGATGTACAACTTCGAGTCGATCTCAAAGCAGTAGCGCTCCGGTGACGGCGGTGCGGGGGGCGCCCCCGCACCGCCCCACCCCGCCCGCTGGCCGTCCATGCGGATTCTGAGCTACATCCTGAAGCGCCTGGCCTATCTGATCCCGGTTTTGCTGGGGGTCACCCTTCTTGTCTTCATTATCTCCCACGCCATTCCCGGGGACCCGGCGCGCATGATGGCCGGGCAGAAGGCGAGCCGCGAGGCGGTCGAGAACCTGCGGCGGTCGATGGGGCTCGACCGGCCGCTGGTCGAGCAGTACCTGCGCTATCTGGCCGGGCTCGTGCAGGGGGACCTCGGCTTCTCCATCCGCAACCAGCGCCCGGTCTCCGAGGACATGCGCGATTTTTTTCCGGCCACCCTCGAGCTCACCCTGGTCAGCATGGTCCTTTGCGTCAGCGTGGGGGTGCCCCTCGGCATCATCTCGGCCGTCCGCCGAAACCGCCCCATCGACCACGTCTCGCGGGTATTTTCGGTCTTCGGGGTGTCGATGCCGGTCTTCTGGCTGGGGCTGATGCTGTTGCTTCTCTTCTACCGGCACCTGGGCTGGCTGCCGGGCTCGGGGCGGCTTGACATCGGATTCGATCCGCCGGCCTTCGCGACCGGGATCTACCTGCTCGACAGCCTGCTCGAGGGGAGCTTCGACAAGTTCCGGAACGCCCTCGCCCACATTCTCCTGCCGGCCTTCTGCCTCTCCTACGTCTATCTCGCCATCATCACGCGCATCGTGCGCTCCTCGATGATCGCGGTCATGGGGCTCGACTTCATCACCACGGCGCGCGCCAACGGCATCGCCGAGAGCGTGATCGTTTTAAAGCACTGCCTGAAGAACTCGCTCATCCCCACGGTCACGATTACGGGGCTCTCCATCGGGGAGCTCCTGGGGGGGGCCATCCTGACCGAAACCATCTTCAACTGGCCGGGGATGGGCAAGTACGTGGTCGACTCGGTCAATTTCCTGGACTTCCCGGCCATCATGGGGTTCACCCTGGTGGTCGCCGTCGCCTATGTCCTGATCAATCTCGCGGTGGACGTGGTCTATGCGTTTCTGGACCCGCAGATCCGGTACTGACCTGGCCTCCCTTTGCCAAAGGGAGGGAAAACCCCTCTTTGACAAAGAGGGGCAAGGGGAGATTTTACGAACCATGACAGTTCATTTTCGAGCTGATTAATAACTAACCTGAAGAAGACCCAGGTCAGTACGTGTTCGACGAATTTCGCAGACAATACGCCTGGCAGATCCGGGAGCTCGTCTTCACGGCGAGGCTTCTCAGCCGGAACCCATCGGCCGTAGCCGGGTTTGCGATCATCACGGGGATGATCGCGATGGCGCTGGCGGCCCCGGTGATAGCCCCCTTCAACCCGATCCAGATCAGCCTGGGCGACCGGCTGCTCGCGCCCGGCGGGGCGCACTGGTTCGGGACCGACGAGCTCGGCCGGGACATTCTCACCCGGGTGATGTACGGCGCGCGGATCTCGCTTTGGATCGGAGTGGTCGTGGTGGTGATCGCGGGTGGGCTCGGGGCTGTGATCGGCGCGGTTTCCGGCTACCTCGGCCGCCGGGTCGACGATGTCATCATGCGGGTCATGGACGTGGTGCTCTCGTTTCCGCCGCTGGTCCTCGCGATGGCGCTCGCCGCCGCGCTGGGGCCGAGCCTGAACAACGCCATCCTGGCGGTGGCCTTCGTGATGATCCCGAAATTTGCGCGCATGGTGCGCGGTGAGGCCCTGGCGGTGAAGGAAAAGCAGTTCATCGCGGCCGCGCGGGCCTCCGGGGCCGGGAGCCTCTGGATCGTCTGGCACCACATCCTGCCGAACTGCCTCTCTTCGGTCATCGTGCTCGGGACTCTCATCCTGGGGGAGACGATCCTGATCGCCGCCTCGCTCTCCTTCATCGGGCTGGGGGCGCAGCCGCCCACCCCGGAGTGGGGGGCCATGATCAGCGTGGGGCGGAAATTTTTGATGGACCAGTGGTGGTACGCCACCTTTCCGGGCCTCTTCATCCTGGTGACCGTGATCGGGTTCAACATTTTCGGGGATGCGCTGCGGGACGTGCTCGACCCGCGCATCCGCCGCTGAGCCATGGGGACAAGGCCGGGACATGAGCGCGCCGCTGCTTGAGATCCGCAACCTCGCCGTGCGGTTTTTCACTTACCAGGGGACGGTGCGGGCCCTTGAAGGGGTCTCGCTCAGCGTCGCGCGCGGCGAGATCGTGGGACTCGTGGGCGAGACCGGCTGCGGCAAGTCGGTGCTGGCGCGCTCGGTGCTGCGGCTGATCGCGGACCCGCCCGGCCGGATCACGGCCGGGGAGATCCGCTTCAAGGGACGGGACCTCTTGACCCTCAACCGCCGGGAGATGCGGCGGATCCGCGGCAACGAGATCTCCATGATCTTTCAGGAGCCCATGAGCTGCCTCAACCCGGTCTTCACGGTCGGAAACCAGATGATGGAGGTGGTGGCGCTGCACCAGGCGGCCGGCCGGGAGGAGGCCCGGCGCACCTGCATCGAAATGCTCAGCCAGGTGAAGATGCCCGACCCCGGGCAGGTGCTCGCGAAATACCCGCACGAGCTCTCGGGGGGCATGCGCCAGCGGGTGATGATTGCCATGGAGCTCGCCTGCCGGCCGGATTTGCTTCTGGCCGATGAGCCCACGACGGCGCTCGACGTCACGGTCCAAGCCCAGGTGCTGGCGATCCTGGAGCGCCTGACCCGCGAGCGCGGGGTGGCCGTTCTTTTCATCAGCCATGACCTCGGGGTGATCGCCCAGCTCTGCGACCGGGTGGCCGTGATGTACGCGGGGGGGCATCATCGAAACCGCCGCCGCCGGGGCCCTCTTCGCCGCCCCGGGGCACCCCTACACCCGCGGGCTGCTCCACGCCATCCCGCGCATCGCCGCCCGGCGGGAGAGCCTGGCGGTGATCCCGGGGAGCGTCCCCAGCCTCATCGACCCCCCGCCCGGCTGCCGCTTTCATCCGCGCTGCGCCGAGCGGTTTTTCCCCTGCGACCGGGTGGTGCCGCCGTTTTACGAACCCGCCCCGGGCCACCGCG
>JBFYWX010000127.1:0-8025 GCA_041310825.1 Desulfobacteraceae bacterium
CGAGGTCGATCTCTTCGGCATCGAAGACCGGGCCGTCGACACAAGCGTGCAGAAAACGGGACGGGTCCCGTCGGCCCTCCACCGCGCACCCCAGGCAGGCGCCCATCCCGCAGGCCATCATGGCCTCGATGGAGATCTGGCAGGGGATCCGGTGCGCGCGGACGATCCCGAGCACGCAGGCCAGCATGGCTTTGGGGCCGCAGGCGAAAACGAGATCCGGGCGCTCCCGCTCGATAGCCGCCGCGAACGGATCGGTTACCCGGCACTGGTCCCCGCAGCTGCCGTCGTCGGTGGTCAACCGCACGGGGATGCCCAGGCGCTCGAAATCCGCCGTGCACAGCAGGTCTTCCCTCCCCCGGCCCCCCAAAAAAACCTCCAGGCCGGCCGGGGAATCAGAACGGCCCCGCAGCCATTCCGCCAGGAAGACGAAAGGGGCGACCCCGAACCCGCCGGCGACACAGGTGAGCCGCTTCACCCCCGGCGGCACCTGGAACCCGCGACCCAGCGGCCCGAGCAGGCTCAGCGCCTCACCGGCTGAGACCCGGGAGAGCCTGCGGGTCGCGTTGCCCACGACCTTGTAGAGGACCTCGATTCCCGGCCCCCCGGGCCCGGCGGTGAGCAACCGGTGGATCGAGAAGGGACGGCGCAAGAGCGGGTCGATCAGATCCGGAAGCCCAAGCATCACGAACTGCCCCGGCCGGGCCCGGGAGAAGCCCTCGCCGCAAGCGAGGGCCATACGCCCGTAGCCGGGTGCGATCATCTCGTTTCGAATCACGGTGGCAAGGGTCTGGATCATGGGTTGTTGGTGAAGCGTGTTTGGTTGTTGGTGTTTGGTGTTTGGTGAATAAGGTTATTGGTTGAATGGATGTTTGGTGTTCGGTTGATCTGTTCAAATTTTAGGCATTATAG
Organism: Desulfobacteraceae bacterium; assembly: GCA_041310825.1. Taxonomy (GTDB): domain Bacteria; phylum Desulfobacterota; class Desulfobacteria; order Desulfobacterales; family SpSt-501; genus SpSt-501. The sequence continues at coordinate 910 of JBFYWX010000127.1, forward strand.
GCATTCTAGCGCATTATAGGCATTCCCCCATCCGACTCCGACTTCTTTCCCCTCGAACCCTTGAACCCTCGGCCCCTTGGACCCTGCCTGCCCCCTCCCGCAGGCCGATGGCGGCGGGAAAGCGGCCGGTGGTCTTCTCCCCGCGATAGGAGAAGAACCGCTCGGTGTTGCACCGCGTGCAAATCCCGCTCGTCTCGACGTGGTCGGCCGAAAGGCCGGCCCCGATCAGCTGGTCGCGGGTGATCGCCCAGAAATCGAAGTGCGTCGGCCCGCGCCGATAGCTCCAGAGCGCCGGTGGGATCTCGCTTCGGAAGTTGACGAACTCGGCGCAGCAGGGCCCCAGCGAGGGGCCGATCCCGGCCAACACGTCGCGGGCGTCGGTCCCGAAGCGCTCCGCCATGACCTGAACCGTTCGCACCGCCGCCCCGGCGAGACTGCCCCGCCAGCCGCAGTGGGCATTGGCCACGACGCGCCGCTTCGGGTCGTAGAAAAGGATCGGCTGGCAGTCGGCGACCTGGACTACCAGCGTCTTTCCCGCCAGCGCACTCACCATCGCATCCCCCACCCGGGGCCCAGGACGGGCGGGACCCTCAGCAATCACGAGCACCCCGTCGCCATGGACCTGGTGGGCGAAGACAAGCTCGGACCCGTTGAGGCAGCGGCGCCCGCGCTCTCGGTTGCGACGGACATCGGCCGGGTCGTCCCCCACCGACAGGCTCACGTTCAAGCGGTGAAACGGCTCCCGGCTGTAACCCTCGGTGCGCGGAAAGACCGCGTGGTCGACCTCCGGGTAGGCGGCCAGGTGCTCGAACTGGTAGTAGGATCTGTCGTTGTCGTTGCGTAGAATCATCTCGGAACCCAGGGTATGTCAATATGGGGATGCCGGACGGCAGCTGCCTTGAGTCTCCCAGCATCCTAGCCTCCTAGCCTGAGGCATTTTCCAATCACCGTTAAGGCACCCGCGCCAAAGTGAGCACATCCACCGCCGCTGCCCCGTTGGCCTTGATGGCCCGGGCGCACTCCTCGACGGTCGCGCCGGTGGTGAGCACATCGTCCACCACGAGGACATGCCGGCCGGCCACCCGCTCGGGCGTGCGCACGGCAAAGGCGCCCGCGATGTTGGAGCATCGCGCCCGGCGGTCCAGTCCGGCTTGGGAAGCGGTCGCCCGCACTCGGACCAAGACCCCGCCGTCCACCGGCGGCGGCGGCGTCCCACCCGCCCGTTGCCACCCCCGGACCAGAAGCAGCGCCTGGTTGAACCCCCGTTCCCGGAGCCGGCGCCGGTAGAGCGGCACGGGCAGGATCAGGTCCACCGGTCGCTCCTGCCAAAAATGGTGGTAGGCTGTTTGCAACAGGCGCCCCAGCGGCCGCGCGAGCTGGGTCTTTCCTCGATACTTGAAGCCGTGCACCACCGTGCGCAAGGAGCCCTGGTAGGCGAAGGCGGCCCGCGCCATGTCGAAGGCCGGCGGCCGCTCCCGGCAGCGGCCGCAGAGGCTATCGCCCCCCACACCGCCGCCCACCCGCCGGCCGCAGCAGGCGCAGACCGGGGCCGCCAGCGGCATGAGCGACTCGAGGCAGCCGGGGCAAAAATGCAGCCTCAGGAGCCCCATCGCCTCCCCCCACACCCCCGCGGCGGCCGGGGCGGCGGCGGGGCCCACGTTTAAAAAAACGCGGCACGCCAGGCAGCGGGCCGGAAAGAGCGCCCGGCGGCATTCCTCCAAGAGGGCCCTGGCCCACGCGACCCACCGGCCGCCCTCAGCCGTGCGCGCGCACACCGGCTCCCCCGGGCGCCCCGCCGGCTTCCCGGCGCTGGCGTACGACCTCGTAAAACGCAACGGCGGCGGCCACCGAGGCATTGAGCGAATCGAGCGGCCCGACCTGGGGAATCGCCACCGCGAGATCGCAGGTCCGGCGCACGAGCGGCCGGAGGCCGCGCTCCTCGCCGCCCACGACCAGCACCAGGGGCAGTGATCCCTCCAGCGCATAGAGGGGCTCGGGCGCACCGGAATCCAGGCCGACCACCCAGAGGCCGCGCTCCTTGAGGATCTCGAGACTACGGACCAGGTTGGTTACCTGCACGAACCGGGTGTGCTCGAGCGCCCCGGCGGAAATCCGGGAAACCGCCGGGGTCGGCGGCGCCGAGCGGTCCCTGGGCGCCAGCACGGCCTGAACTCCGGCGCACAGGGCCGTCCTTAAGATGGCGCCCACGTTGTGCGGGTCCTGAACACAGTCCAGCGCCAGAACGAAATCCGGGGTAGGCCCGCCCCGGGGACCCAGCAGTGTCGAAAGGTCCTCTCCCGGCAAGGCGCTCACCCGGGCGGTCACCCCCTGGTGCGATTCCACCCCCGCCAGGGCGGTCAGCTCGCCCGCGGGCTGCACCCGCACGGGGATGCCGTGGGATGCGGCCGCCTGCCGCAGGGCCTCCGTGCGCGGTGTGCCCTTGCCCGGCGCCAGCCCGATCTCGAAGATCCGCCGCCGCCCGGCCTTCAACGCCTCTGTCACCGGGTGGATCCCGTAGAGCACCTCGGTCTTCACGCACGCCTCCGGCGCCTGTGCCGACGCACCCCCTGTTCGGGCGCGCCGGCGCATCCGATAAATTCTCAGTGCGGCGGCGGTACCCGGGGCCGCCCCCCGGCCCGGTACGAACCGACGAGCGCAATCACCTCCCGGGCCGCCGTCTGTAGGTCGTCGTTCACCACGACGTGGCGATAGAAACCCTTCTGGTCCATTTCGTCCGCAGCGTTCTCGAGCCGCCGCGCAATCACCTCGGCCCGTTCGGTGCCCCGTGACTCCAGGCGCTCCCGCAGGACCTCCAGCGACGGCGGCATGATGAAAATGGTGACGCTCTCCGGAAAGCGCGCACAAATCTGACGCGCCCCCTGGACGTCGATGTCGAGCAGCATGTCGCACCCGGCGCCGAGACCCTCCCGCAGGACCTCGGCACTCGTACCGTAGTAGTTGCCGTGCACCTGCGCCCACTCGGCCCAGCGCCCCCGGCGGATGCCCGCCTCGAATTCCGCCACCGGGACAAAGACGTAGTCGCGGCCGTTTTCTTCCCCGGGGCGCGGGGCGCGGGTGGTGAAGGAGACCGAGTAGCGAAGATCGGCGAAACCATCCAGAAGGCACTGGCGCAGGGTGGTCTTGCCCGCCCCCGACGGGCCGGAGAGGATGAAGATCAACCCGCCGCAGGCCGCGGCCGGCGCAGTGCTTCCCGGGCCGGTGCCGGGGGATGAGACCGGGTCCATCGGCTACTCGGCGTCGCCCCGGGGCTGGGCAAAACGCTGGGAAATCGTTTCGGCCTGAATGGCGGAGAGGACCACGTGGTTGCTGTCCAGGATGATGATCGAGCGCGTCCGGCGGCCGTGGGTGGCGTCGATCAACCGGCGCTCCTCCCGCGCTTCGTCTTTGAGCCGTTTCATCGGCGCGGAGTTCGGGGCCACGATGGCCACGACCCGCTCGGAGACCACCGTGCTGCCGAAACCGATGTTGAGCAACGCCTGATCCATCCCGCCTCCATCCGGGGCCGCGCGTGACCGCGGGCCCGAACCGCTTCACTCCACGTTCTGAACCTGCTCGCGGATCTTCTCGAGCTCGGACTTCACGTCGACCACCCGGTGGGCCGCGTCGGCATCGCCGATCTTGGATCCCATGGTGTTGAATTCCCGGTTGAGCTCCTGCAGCAGAAAATTCAATTTCCGGCCGCCGGGCTCGGGGGCGGCCATAATATCGCGAAACTGGCGGATGTGGCTCCCCGCCCGGACAATCTCCTCGGAAATGTCGGAGCGGTCCGCCAGAAACGCCGCCTCCTGGGCCAGCCGAACGGGGTCGATTTCCACCGTCCCGCGCGTGATCAGCGCCATGCGCTCCTTTAGGCGCTGCTGCATAAGGGCGCTCAGGCCCGCGGCGCGCTCCATGATCTCCTGCAGGGCGGCCTCCACCCGGTCGAGCCGCGCGCGCAGATCCTGCGCCAGGTGTTCCCCCTCCCGCCGCCGCATGGCCTCCAGTTCGTCCAGGGCCCGGTTCAGGCCGGTTTCCACGGCCGGCCACAGCCGCTCGGCGTCCGCGGCGGCCTCGGCTGTTTTCAAAACCCCGCCGCAGCCGACCAGAAGCGCCAGCGAGGGGTCCTCCGTGAAGCCGAACTCCTCCCGCAGCCGGGTAAACGCTGCCATGAGCGCCCGCGCACGCACGATGTCCACCTCGACCGCGGCGGCCTCGCCCGTTGCCGGCGTGACCTGGACCTTGACCTCGATGCGACCCCGCACCAGGCGGCCGGCGATCAGGGCCCGGACCCGCTCCTCGACCCCGCTGTCCCCCGGGGAGAGCCGCAGGGCCAGGTCGAGGTTGCGGCTGTTGACCGCGCGGATGTCGATCGCCACCGCGAGATCCCCTGCGGTGAGGGTGAGCGCCGCGCAACCGGTCATACTCCTAATCATGATGCGGGGTTTCTCCTCTCGCCGGGCCGCCGGGGGCCGGTTTCACCTCCGCCGCGTACCTGCGGCGCACGCGCAACAGGAACTCGGACACCGGCCGGTCGGCATAGTCGGGGTAGGTCCACGGCAGCGTCTGGAACGCGCCGTGCCGGAACACCAGGGTCAGGTCGGCATAGATGCCCCCGCCGATGTAGATGCGGTGGCTGAAATTCTTCCCGGTGGCGAGCACGAAACGCTCCAGCAGCAGATAGCCGGGGTCGATGTTGATCCGCCGCCGCCCCCCCGCCTGATAGTCCAACTCCAGGGCATTGGTCTTGTGCTTGATGTCGGCCAGGTCGTCCTGGGCGATGAGGCCGGAGAAGGAAAGCACGCGGCGCACGAGCGGGGCGCCCATTTCCTTTTCGTAATACGAGGTGTATCCGAACGGGAGCCAGGAGCTGACCATGTCCGGGGGGCCGAACCGGGCGGCCAGCTTCCGGGCAAGCTCCGATAGGACCACCCGCTCTTTCAGCAGGATGCCGATGACCAGTTTGGCGGGGGCGGGCGGCCGGGGCAGGCTCATGCCGACGCTTTTTCCGGGCCGGTCTCACGCGTCCGCCAAGGGCCGGGCTTCGTCGATCAGCATGATGGGGATATCGTCTCGGATCTCGTAGACCAGCCGGCAGCGCTCGCAGACGAGGCCGTCCGCGGACGGGGTGAGATGAATCTCGCCCTTGCATTTGGGGCAGGCGAGAATTTCCAGAAGCTCGGGACTGATCGCCATATCTCTTGCTCCTTCCGGGGCCGGGGGGATTTCAGAGCGACCCTCGCCGCTCAGAGGCTCTCGCCGAAAGAGGCCATGAGCTCGGCCTCGGCCACCAACTGGTCCTCCACAAGGGCCCGGCCGGCCATTTTGGCCACCCGCGAACGCATCTTCAGCACCTTGGCCTCCAGGATGAGCCGGTCCCCGGGGACCACCGGCCGGCGGAAGCGCACGGCGTCCATGCCCATGAAGTAGATGATCTCTCCGCGCTTCTCCGGCCCGCGGCTCTCGCTGGCCAGAACCCCGCCGGCCTGGGCCAGGGCCTCGATGATCAGGACCCCCGGCATGACCGGCTTCGCCGGGAAATGGCCCTGGAAGAACGGTTCGTTCATCGTCACGTTCTTGAGCGCCACGATCTCCTCGCCGGCCGTCAGCCGGATCACCCGGTCGATCAGCAGAAAGGGGTAGCGATGCGGCAGCCGCTGCATGATGGCGAGAATGTCCAGAACGCTGTCCATGATCCTTTTTCCCCTCCCCCGGGGTCCGCCGCCGCGTCCCCTATTGACCGGGCTTCTTGGCGGGTTTGGCGTTGAGCTCCTGGATCAGCCGATCGGTCAGGTTGATGGCCGGCTGGTAATAAATCACCCCGACGTTGCTGATGACCAAGTTGAAGCCATCCTTCTTGGCCATCTCCGCGACCAGCCCGCTGATCTCCTTTTGGAGCTGCCCCATCAACTTGCGCTCGACCTCCTGCAGGTCGGCCTGGTACTTGCGCTGCAGGGCCTGGAAATCGCTGACCTTGATCCGGTGCTCGCGCTCCTTCTCCTCACGCGCCTCCTTGCTCATGACCATGGCCTCGCGCGTCATGCGGGTTTCGATCTCCTGGATCTCGCTCCCGCGCTGCTTCAAATCGGCCTGCATCTTGTCGCGCTGGGCCTTGAGTTCGCCCTGGGCCGCCTTGCCCGCGTTGGAGGCCTCGAGAACCTTCTGAAGATCGATAACGCCGATTTTGACCGGATCGGCGCCGAGCGCCGGCCCGGCTGACAGCAAAAAACCCAGGACCACGAGAACCGCGACACCGGATGTGGCTATCTTCATGATGTGAAACCCTCTCTTTCGTCCGAGGAGCGCCGGTGTTCGCTGCGCATCCCCCGCTGGTCTTTTAAAAGGCGGAGGCCATTGAGAATTCCCAGGCCCCCGAGTTATTGTCCGAGCTGCGCGGATTGAGGATATGCCCGTAGGCGATGCGGATCGGCCCGATGGGCGAGAGCCAGCGGATCTCGGGACCTGCGCTGTAGCGCATCTCGCCGAGATCAAAGGCGTCCTCTTCCCGCCGCACCATGCCGGAGTCCTGGAAAACAATCCCATAGATGCCCGCCTCTTCGATCAACGGGAATTTGATTTCGAGATTGCTCTGCAGGAAATAGTCCCCGCCGACCGGCCCGCCCCCCTGCTGCGGGGCGAGGTCGTCGCGCCGGAAGCCGCGCACCGTGTTGATCCCGCCCAGGTAGAACTTTTCGAAATCCGGAAGGTCCATTCCGCTGATCCCTTTTACGTAGCCGGCCCGGCCGTGGGCCACCCCGATGAACTTCCATACCAGGGGAAAATACCATCCCGAGTCGCCGATCAGCTTGTTGAAGCCCACGGTGCCGCCCAGCCCGGCGAACTCGTACTCGATGCTGTGCAGCGATCCCTCCTTGGCGTTGAACAGGCTGTCACGCGAGTCGTAGCGCGGGATCAGCGTAATGCTGCTCTTCGTGAAACGGCCCTCGTCCTGCTGGATCGAACTAGCGGCGTTATCGTCCACATTGCCGATGCGGGCGAAGTCCAGGTTGTAGATGGCGCTGCCGCGCACGAACTCGAAAAGGGGGTAGCCGAGCCGCAGTTTGCCGCCGATGCTATCCCGGGTGTAATCGTCGAGCTCGTACTCCCATTTGTAGAGTT
>JBFYWX010000133.1:0-6807 GCA_041310825.1 Desulfobacteraceae bacterium
CGCCTGCAACAGCTGCCGGCTGGTCGAGGGCGACGAACTGGCCGTAGGCGCCTGCCTCGCCTTCGTGGTCAAGCCCATTGTTTTCCCGGTTAAGGTGCAGCCGCGAGTCGTCAGCTGCGAGCCGGGACGCGAGGTCGTCTGGGAGGGCGAACGCTTCGGCATCCGCGCCGTTCACACCTGGCGGTTTCGGGAACTCGCCGGCGGAGTTGTACTGGAAAGCATGTAGACGTTCAGGGGCCCTTGGCTGGTGCTGGGTCGCTTGGTCGGCGTCCCCAAACGACTGCACCGCCTGACGGTCCGGATGCTCGACCAGATCAAGCAGCATTCCGAAGCCTGCGGCGCCACCCCGCCGCCGGAGGCAACGCCCGCACGACCGCTCCACTGATGACTTTTTCCCGAGTTCATCAATTTCTTCGGCATTTGCCGTGAGCGTCCGAAGAAACCGAAATAAGGCAAAGGCCGCCACGTAACCGTGGCAACCTTGTCACTCAGTGGGGTCTGGCTGCCAGACCCCACTGTTTCTGAGTCAGCATGAGTTCACAAGCGTCTCACGTCGCATCCGGCGGCAGCGCGCACGTCACGGTTTCCGGGTCGGAATCCTTCAGGTACTCGATCACCTGCCGGGCAATCTCCTGCCCCACCACGTTTTCCTCGTCCACCACAAAGGCCGCCCCCAATTCCCAGAGATCCATGGTGGAGATGTTGTAGCGGCTTCTGACGATTACACCTGAGGCCGGTGACAGCGCGTGGATGTTCTGGAGGATGCGCTTGGCCGAACGCGGATCCGGCACCGTCACCACGATCACGCAGGACCCCGTGATCCCCGCGTGGGCCAGGATCTCCGCACTGGAGGCATCGCCCAGGTGGACCGTGAGGCCCATCGCGCGGGCCGCCTTGACGGAGTTCGGGTTGAGCTCGATCACCTCGGGCTTCAGCCCATGATCCATCAGGGCCCGGGCCACCATGCGGCCGGACGGCCCGAACCCGACGATGAAAATCCCGCCGTGCCGTTCGGAAGAAGCATCCCCTACATCGGCGTCGCGGCTCCGGACCGACGGCGCAAGAAATCCAATCAGCGCCCGCGCGAGGGGGCGGGCATAGGTGACCATGTAGGGGGCCAGGAACATGGACAGGATCGTCACCGACACCGCCAGTGAAAAAACACCCTCATCGATCAGGCCGCCGTTTCGGGCCTCGGTGGCCAACACGAACGAGAACTCGCCGATCTGAGCCAGGGTGATCCCGGCGGCCAGGGCGTAAACAGGGCTCATCTTGAGGATCACGCCGATGCCGAAAATAATGAGGGCCTTGCCGACAAAAACAACGGTAAGCCAGACCAGCACTGCGATCCAATGGGCGAGGAACCACGCCGGGTCGGCCAGCATGCCCACGGATGTGAAAAACAAGGTCACGAAGAGCGTTCGCAGGGATCCGACATCCGCGCGGATCTGGGAAGAGAAAGGTGACTCGGCGAGCAGCATCCCCGCCAAAAACGCCCCCAGGGCGGGGGAAAGCCCCAGGGAGTGCGCCGCCCAGGCCGAGCCGAACGCCAGAATGATGGCCAGCAGCACCACCAGCTCGCGGTCCGCAAAGAGACCCCGGCGCATCAGCAGCCGCGGGATGAGGTGGTAAAACAACCCGTAAAACACGGCCACCAGCCCGCCGGCCGCCGCAATGGTTTGACCGATCCGCATAGCGACATCGCCGGCGCTGCCGCCGTGGCTCATCACGGTGAGGGAGAGCACGAGCGGCACCACGGCGAGGTCCTGCAGCAGCAGAATGCCCAACGCGGCCCTGCCCGAAACGGAATCCATCTCGGCCCGGTCCATCAGGAGTCTGAGGACGATCGCCGTGGAGCTCACCGCCACCATCGCGCCCCAGGCGACAGCCGCGCCAGTGGCGTTCCAGAAGGAGAAGATCAGCGCAAACAGCGCGAGTGTCACCGTCACCTGAAGAACGCCCCCCAGCAGGGCGCGGGAACCCAGGCGCTTCAGACGCCCGAAGGAGAACTCGAGGCCGATGCTGAAAAGCAGAAGTGCGACCCCAAGCTCACCCCAGTCGGAAAGGGCTTGACGGTCGAACAGCGTCGGCCCGAGAATGGTCCCGGCGAGCAGATAGCCGATGATCGCGCTCTGCTTCAGACGCCGGGCGCCGACGCCGAGCACGAAGGCCACGGATAGGAGCAGCACCAGTTTTGCGAGAGTTTCCCAGATAACCATCGTTATTTCATCGCCAAGTACCGCTCGTTTTCAGCCGTCTGGGGGTCGCCGGCCTTGGCATGGTAGACGACCCGCACACCGACCCCGCGACGCAAGGCACTTTCCAGGCTGTCGACGACCTCCGGAAGTTCGATTTCGTAGATCGCGACATCGATGGCCCAGCCCTGGCCCTGCGCGCGTTCGATGGCAAACCCCAGCAGCCCGGTGCGCCGCGCGGTGGTGACGTTCATGGCCAGCATCACGCCGGTCGTCCCGGCGTAGGCTTTCAAACAGATTGCGTTTCGAGTCCCTTAAGCGCGCATCGGATCCACCCCTTTTCCGGGAAGAATGTGTGACGTGCCGGATCTGACCATAAGATGTAGCGAAAGTCCATAGAGGAGCTGGCGCGGCAGCCGCGCAACACATCAAGGGTCGACGGTCGCGCCAGACGAAGCTGAACGCTCACAGCGGAAAGATTAGGAAGAATCTATGGCGTCCGAGAAAAATGGCCAGTGGATAAACGGGGTGGATTCAGAGAGCAGCGGCCGCCTAACTGCGGCTAATCAGGGATCGGATACGGACCGAAATATCCTCCAAGGTGAACGGCTTCTGCAGAAACCCGTCGCAGCCGCGGTTCAAGATTTCCCGGGCCTGCCCCTGCATGCTGTAGCCGCTGGCGAGGAGCACCTTCACGCTTGGGTTGATGCGCTTGAGCTGGTCGAAGACCTCGCCGCCGCCCATTTCCGGCATGATCATGTCCAGGACCACGGCGCTGATTCGGTCGGCGTGCTCGGTGTAAATTTCGACGGCCTCTCGGCCGCTGAGGGCGGTGAGCACCGTGTAGCCGAGCCGGCGGAGCATGGCAGCCGTGACGTCGAGCACGATCGCCTCGTCATCCACCAGCAGAAGCGTGCCGAAGCCTTCCTCCGGCTTGCAGCTTTTCTCAGCCGCAGCGATGGGACGCGCGTCCGTGGCCGGAAAATAGACCAAAAATGTCGAACCCTGGCCTTTCTCCGACTCCACATCGATGTAGCCGTTGTGGCTTTTTACGATGCCGTAGGCCGACGCCAGCCCGAGGCCGGTGCCGCGGCCCATCTTCTTGGTAGTGAAAAAGGGGTCGAAGATCCGGTCGATGATCTCCTTGTCGATGCCGACACCGGTGTCGACGACCGTCAATCGGACGTAAAGGCCGGGGTGAACACTATAGCCCTTGCCGGGAATCTCCCGGTGGGTCACGGTATCGGTCTTCAGGAAGAGCTTCCCGCCGCCCGGCATGGCATCCGAGGCGTTGACGAACAGGTTGAGCAGCACTTGCTCGACCTGGCCCTTGTCGGCGACGATGCCCTTGAGGTCCGACGCCAGAGTCCACTCGATGCGGATGTCTTTGCGCATCCGGCCGAAGGTCTCGGCCGTCTCCTGCAGCAGGTCGTTCAGCAGGAGCGGCCTGGACTCGTATTTGCCCTTGCGGGCATACCCCAGCAGCTTCGAGGTCAGGTCGGCCCCGCTGCGGATCAGTTTTTCGATGTTCGCGAGGCTCCGGTGGTGCGGATGGGAGGGCTCCGTGTCGAAGAGCATCAGCGAGACGTTGCCCTGAATAGCCATCAGCAGGTTGTTGAAGTCATGGGCAATGCCGCCAGCGAGCGTGCCGATGGCCTCCATCTTCTGGGCCTGCTGCAGCTGGATGGTCAGCTTCCGCCGCTCCTCTTCGGATTTCTTCTCCTCGGTGATGTCCCGGCTGTGCACGGCCAACTGGATGACCTGCCCCCGCTCGTCGCAAACGGGGTGCACCGAAGTGAAAAACGTCCGACCCTCGCAAGTGTCCTCGAAGAAGACGGGCTCGCCGGTGCGGATGGCCTCAATCCCTTTTTGACGCCTCAATTCCGCCACGGGCGGCGGACTAAATTCGGAAATCGGCCGCCCTACGATCGCCTCGACCGCGAGGCCGAGACGCATCGCGGCGATGTGATTGACGGCCAGGACAATGCCCTGGGTGTCGATCATGAAGGCCGAGGTGGGAGCGGCGTTGAGCAGAACGCGGTTGGTTTCCTCGCTGTTGCGCAGCGCCTCCGCCTTCTGCCGGCGCTCAGCGATGTTGATGAGATCGGCGGTATTGTGGGAAAGAGCCTGATATTTTGAGGCGTGGCCGTCAGCCGGCGGGGCTGCCAGAATCAGCCGGGGAACTTCTCCGCAAACGGCCTGCGCCCTGCGATTATCCAGGTCTTCTCCCATAACCAAGCCTCTTGAGGTGATCCCCCTGGGCGACGGGGGGCGACGGCGGTATATCTGGAGCGCGCTTCCGCAATAGGGAAGCCGAACTACTTTATAAAAAGAGTATAGCAGAAAGCGTGCCATCCGCTGCGGTTACCGTTACCAACCGGAATTCCACTAAATCCAGTCTATCTCACGAAACACAAAACGAGGAGCGCGCATCGAAACCGTGCGTTCGGCGTTATCTAATGTCATTTTTTTGACCCGCGCACTACCCGGGGTTACTGCGCGGCAACCGGACGGTTATGGGTGCAATCGGTCTGAAATTTTTGACTATAAACACCTTTGCGGATATACTGAAAGGGGTAGAAGTAGTTTCACAACCTCGGATTACGCCTGAGGGCAAGGCGCAGGCCGATTCGAAAGCGCAGTCCGCCGCAGGCGGATGGGCATTTCGAGAGGTCTGCAATCCGTCTGCGGCGGACCATCAGGTGTCAGACGGGGTTATGAAACCACTTCGAGTCAACCAATCCTTTCACACCGGGAGGCGGACTTGGAGGCGACAGCTCTCAAACTGCGTTACCGGTCCATCGACCAGTTCGCGGAGCACTGCCGGCAACTGACGTCAGGTCGGATGTTCATCTCGACTGAGATGCCCCTGCCGGCGAAAACCAGACTGCTCCTCGCCCTGATCCTTCCGGACACCCCCCACCGGATCACGCTGGAAATGGAAGTGCTCGAAGCCGTGGATCGAAAGAGCGGTGAGGCGCTGCAAAAGCCGTGCGGGATGCTGCTCGGCCCCACAGGGGAGATCGAGGCGGCCCTCAGGACCCTCGCACAGGAGATCCGCGCCATACCGGGGCTTGCCGCTGCACTCGCCGGCCGGCCAGGGGCAGGCGACTCACCCCCTGTCGGCGGAACCACCCCGCCGCAGCCTCCGGACGCAGCCCGCCTGCCGCCGCCCCCTTCCGAAGCCCCGGCCCGGAGCGCGGAGCCCGCGCCCGACGCGCACACCCGGCCGCCGGAAGAGGCGGCCTTGCCGATCAGCTGGATCCGCTCCGCCGTCGCCCAGGAAGAGGCCCAGCGCGAAATCGCGCCGGAGGCCGCGGCGGCACCAGCCACCAGTGTCAAGAAAGACCTCTCCGCCGCGGAGCGCGAGCGCATCAAACCCGTCGGCGAGTTCGTCATGGATCTCACCAAGGCCATGCTGCGCACGGGCTATTATGCGTCCGATCACCCCGGCTCCCAGAAGGCCAAGCACGGGCTGTACGAGGCGTTGCAGCGCTGCCTGCGGGATTGCCCGGAAATCATGGTCACCAACCAGGAAGTCCGCGAGCGCAACGAGATCCTGATCACCGGCATCCTGGACGAGCCCGTCAACGTGCGCACCGTGGTGGGGGCCGGCATGGCCGAACTCTTCGTCCCCAAGCTGAGCGAGTGTTTCAACCGCAAGGCGCTCGTCAGCTTCGCCCTCAAAAAAGTGATCACTCCGGAGCACTTCGAAAGCTTCGTCGACGTGATGAGCGACCCGACGGCCGAGCGGGGCCAGCACGCCAAGGTAGGCGAACTGCTGACCCGAGCGCTGGTGGACCGGGGGATCACCGAGATTTCCACGGTGTTCATGGACGACATCATCGTCCTCGAAAAGAACCTGCCGTGGCGGGTCGAGATGGCCATCCAACGCCTGGCCAAGGACCTCAAGGTCCTGCCCATGTTCCGGGGGGAATCGGACGAGGCCATCAAGCGCATGAAGCTGCAGATCATCCAGGACATCCTGCGCCCCCTCAAGCACCCTGAGTTCCTGAAGGACCTCATCATCAACTGCTACGTAATTGCCAAGCACGTCACGAACATCCAGGAGGAAGACATCGAAAAAGTCATCATCGATGCCTTCCCGCTGGACACACTGCTGCCGACCTCGCGCTTCATCTTCACGGAGCTCAACCGCCTGAAGGAGATCAGCGCCCAGAACCCGGAAAACTCTGCCGTACAACGCCGCTTCGACGGCGTGAAGCGCATCCTGAAGTGGGTCTCCCGCCGGCTGGTTCTCGAGGACATTGCCGGCGCGCAGGGCTTTCTGGAAGAGCTCTACGCCAACGGCATTCTCAGGTTCGAGGAGCTGCCGCCGGACGTGCAGTCCCTCGTAAACACCCATAAAATGGCGCACAACGTGGCCGCCCACATCAGGCACTACGTCCAGCGGTTGCTGCAGCCGGCATCCGCCGGTGATGCGGCCGTGCTGCTCAAGTGCGTCCGTCGCGCGATTCCGCCCCTCATCGCACAGGGTGACCTGCAGACCGTCCTTGCGCTCACGCGGGCGGTAGGCCAGGCGAAAGCGGGCGGGTCGCTCGCGGCAGGGGAAGCCGGCCCGCCAGCCGAGCCCCTGCTCTTCCTGTTCCAG
>JBFYWX010000134.1:0-11642 GCA_041310825.1 Desulfobacteraceae bacterium
AAGATGGTGTTGCACGCCTCGCAGTAGAACTCGTAGATAGGCATTCCGAACACTCCGCCGGCAGCATGGGGGCTGCGAGAAAAAATAATGAGATTTCGAGCCGTTCGAGGAATTATAGGAAGCAACCCCACTTCTTGTCAACTTGGGAGAGACTGCCGGAGCGTATGTGCCGTGCCCTGGAACCTTCCCGCCCCTCAACCCTCCCGCAAGGGGAGAGCAAATCTGACCCGACGAAAGTTGACTTGACGCATGCCTTCTGTTATGCCACCGCCAACTCTGCTGAACAATCTCAACATTCACGCATTCCCGAATCGAAAGGACGGATTCTTATGGAGCGGACGCTGGCGATTGTAAAACCGGATGGGGTCTCCCGCGGTCTCATCGGCGAGGTGATCAAGCGCATCGAGGAGGGCGGGTTCAAGGTCGTGGCCGCCAAGATGCTGCACCTGAGCCGGGCGCAGGCCCAGGGCTTCTATGCCGTACACCGCGAGCGCCCCTTCTTCAATGACCTGACGGCCTTCATGAGCTCCGGGCCGGTCGTGGCCATGGTGCTCGAAGGCGAGAATGCCATTACCCGTTGGCGGGACCTCATGGGAGCCACGGACTTCCGCAAGGCGGCCGAAGGCACCATCCGGCGCGCGTTCGCCACCGACATCGAGAAGAACGTGGTGCACGGCTCGGATGCCCCGGAAACCGCGGCCTTTGAGATCGGCTATTTCTTCAACCGGCTCGAACTTGTCGGCTGATGGCGGTCCGGATCAACCTGGCGAACGTCGCCGTTGTCCTCGTCCAGCCGAACATCTCGGAAAACATCGGGGCGGCCGCCCGCGCCATGTGCAACATGGGGCTGCGGCGGCTGCTCGTGGTGGACCCTCCGCGCTGCGATCTGACCCGGGTCTGCAAGATGGCCACCCACGCTGCTCTGGACGTGGTCGAGGCCATGGAGATCTATCCGGGCCTGCCCGAGGCGCTCAAGGACTTTTCCTACGTCGTGGGCACCACCGCGCGCCTGGGAGGGGAGCGCCAGGTGGTGCGCACTCCCGCCCGGCTGGCCGAGACCCTGCTGCCGATCGCGGCGGAGAACCCCGTCGCCATCCTCTTCGGGCCCGAGGACCGGGGGCTGACCAACGAGGACCTGCGGTTCTGCCATGCCGTGGTCACCATCCCCACGGCCGATTTCTGCTCCCTCAACCTGGCGCAGGCCGTGATGGTGATCTGCTACGAGCTCTTCCGCTTCAGCTCCGCATCGACGTCTGAATTCGCACCGCGGCTGGCCAACCGCTTCGAGCTCGACGCGATGTACGCCCACCTCAAGGAGGTGCTGACGCGCATCTGCTTCATCGACGCGTCGAACCCCGACCGCTTCATGAACAACCTGCGCCACTTCGGCACCCGCATGCAGCTCAGGGCCAAGGAGGTGCAGATCTTGCGCGGGATCTGCCGCCAGATCGACTGGTACGGACGGCACTGCTACGAGCAGGGGCGGCGCGCGGGCGAGAGGGAAGGGGGGGGCTGAAATTGCCTATAATGCACTAGAATGCCTAAAATGCCTAAAATTGAAAAACGGGCACGGAAGAGGAGGTCCATTGAGTCTATTGAGTCTATAGAGTTTATTGAGTTTACGGGTCTTGCTGGGTTTGTCGGGGCATCCCAGACTCAACAGACTCAATAGACTTTTCCCTTCCAAACCGTGAACCCGGAACCCGCAACCTCGCATCTCAATCCGTATCCGTCTTGAGCACGGCGAGGAAGGCCGACTGCGGGATCATCACCTTGCCGACCATCTTCATCCGCTTTTTGCCCTTCTTCTGTTTTTCGAGCAGTTTGCGCTTGCGTGTCACGTCCCCGCCGTAGCACTTGGCCAGGACATCCTTGCGCAGGGGGGAGACGGTCTCGCGCGCGATGATGGTGCCGCCGATGGCCCCTTGGACGGCGATTTTGAACATCTGGCGCGGGATCTCCTCCTTGATCTTTTCGCAGGCGACCCGCGCCCGGGAGACCGCGCCGTCGCGGTGCACGAGATGGGAGAGGGCGTCCACCCGCTCGCTGTTGATCAGGATGTCCAGCTTCACGAGGTCGGTCTCGCGGTAGTCGAGCAGGTCGTAGTCAAAGGAGCCGTAGCCCTGGGTGATGGACTTCAACCGGTCGTAGAAGTCGTAGATCACCTCGGCGAGCGGCAGCTCGAAGATCATCTCCAGCCGGTCGCTCGTCAGGTACTGGTAGGTGGTGTTGGTCCCGCGGCGCTCGAGACAAAGCTTCATCACCGCCCCCATGTAGCGGTCCGGCACGATGATGGTGGCCCGGATGAAGGGTTCCAGCGTCGTCTCGATGCGGGTCGGGTCCGGGTAGAGCGCGGGGTTGTCGATCGTGAGCTCGGAGCCGTCGCGTAACAGGATCCGGTAGCGGACCGAGGGCGCGGTGAGGATGAGCGAAAGCCCGTACTCGCGCTCGAGGCGCTCCTGCACCACTTCCAGGTGCAGCAGCCCCAGGAACCCGCAGCGGAAACCGAACCCCAGCGCGACGGAGGTGTCTTTTTCGTAGATGATCGCGGCATCGTTCAGCTTGAGCTTCTCGAGCGCGGTGACGAGCTCCTCGTAGTCGTCGGCGGCGATCGGGTAGATCGAGGAGAAGACCACCGGCTTCGCCTCCTTGAAGCCGGGCAGCGCCGCTGCGCAGGGGCGGGCCTTGTGCGTGAGGGTGTCCCCGCTGCGGGTGTCGCTGATGGTCTTGATCCCGGCCGTGAGGTAGCCGACCTGGCCGGCGGAAAGCTCGGCCGTCGGGATCTGGCGCAGCTGGAAGATCCCGACCTCCTCGACTTTGTGGGTGGCGTCGTTGGACATGAAGCGGATTTGGTCCCCCGCCCGCAGGCGGCCCTCCACGACGCGGAAGTAGACCACCGTGCCGCGGTAGGCGTCGTAGTGCGAGTCGAAGATCAGGGCCTTCAGCGGGGCCTGCGGGTCGCCGACCGGGGCCGGCAGGCGCGTGACGATGGCCTCGAAGAGCGCCTCGATGCCGATGCCCTCCTTGGCCGAGACCAGCAGCGCCCCTTCCGGGTCCAGGCCCAAGTCGGATGCGATCTGCTGCTTCACCCGCTCGATGTCGGCCGAGGGCAGGTCGATCTTGTTGATGACGGGGATGATCTCGAGGTTGTGTTCCATGGCCAGGTAGAGGTTGGCCAGGGTCTGGGCCTCGACCCCCTGGCTGGCGTCGATCAGGAGCAGCGCCCCCTCGCAGGCCGCGAGCGAGCGCGAGACCTCTTAGGTGAAATCGACGTGACCCGGGGTGTCGATCAGGTTCAGCACAAAGGAGCGCCCGTCGCGGGCGGTGTAGGGCAGGCAGACCGTCTGGCTCTTGATGGTGATGCCGCGCTCGCGCTCGATGTCCATGCTGTCCAGGATTTGGTCCTGAAAGTCGCGTTCGGAGACGATGTGGGTGGCCTGGATGAGGCGGTCGGAGAGGGTGGACTTGCCGTGGTCGATGTGGGCGATGATGCTGAAGTTGCGAATGTTGTGCATGATCCGGTCCATGCGGCGGGAGAGCGGCCGCGGCGCCCGGAAGTTGACTACACGCCGCGTTCCGGATATAGTTCAATTTTAGATGTTTATGAACTGCCATCTATACCAGCCATCGAGGACGGATGTCAAGATGCAGCCCGTCGCGTCGCCGCGGCCGCCCGGATGGCGAGAGGTTTGAGGGTTTTGGGCAACCGGATTCTCATCGTCGAAGACAAAGAGGATGTGCGCGACTCCATGTGTCAATACATGGCGATGGCCGGTTTTGCGGCCGCGACGGCCGCGAGCGCCGAGGAGGCCTTGGATCAACTGAAGCAGGCGGAGGTCGACATCGTCATCACCGACATCGTCCTGCCCGGCATGGAGGGCCTTGAGCTGACCCAGCGGGTCAAGAAGGAGCACCAGGCGGACGTTATCGTGATGACCGGCTACAGCGACAATTTTTCCTACGAAGGCGCCATCAGCATCGGCGCCAGCGATTTCGTGATCAAGCCGGTGCGCCTGGAGGAGTTGCTCTTGCGGGTGAAGCGCGTGCTCCGGGAGCGCGAGCTGACCGAGGAGCGCAACCGGATGATGGAAAAGCTGCAGACGCTGGCGATCACCGACGGGTTGACCGGGCTCTTCAACTCCCGCCACTTCTACACCCAGCTCGAACTCGAGGTGGACCGGGCGAGCCGCTACCAACACCCCCTGTCGATGCTCTTGATCGACATCGACCATTTCAAGGACTTCAACGACAGCTACGGGCACCTGGAGGGCGACAAGGTGCTCGCCCGCTTCAGTCTGGTGTTGAAATCCTGCCTCAGGACCAACGATGCCGCCTACCGCTACGGGGGTGAGGAGTTCACGGTCATTCTGCCGGAGACCGGGGCCGAGGAGGCCCGCACCGTGGCCCAGCGCATTCGGGCGGCGCTTGAGGCGGAGGTCTTCTCTCCGGACCCCGGCCGAACCGTGTCGAAAACCATCAGCACCGGCGTCACCCAGTACCAACCGAACGAGGAGATGACCGCCTTCATCAATCGGGCCGATGCCGCCATGTACCTTTCCAAGCAAAACGGCCGCAATCGGGTTTCGGTGCTCCACGCGTCCCTCTCTGCGGACGACCCTTCTGCCGGCTGAAATCCCTGAAGTGCCCCCTCCCCTGACCCCTCCCGCAAGGGGAGGGGGATGCCAAGGAAATCTGTCTCTCTCTTGCGCACGAAAACCCTTTCGCCTCTCTTCCCCCTTGACGGGGGAGGCCGGGTGGGGGTGTCGGAAGTCAGCGGGTCGGGTGCTCGCTTACGACCACCGTGAGCAGCAGGTCACCGGTCGCCTCCACCGGCGTGCGCCGGCCGAGCCCCGGCAGCCGCAGCACCTGCCCGTCCCGGACGCCCGGGGGGACCTGGACCCGCAGAATCTTCTCGTAGAACCCTTGGCGGAGCCCGACCAGTTTGCGCGCCCCGACGCGCGCCTCATGCGCCGATACCGTGACCGTCCCGCGGATGTGCGGATCCTCGCCGCCCTGGGTCGGGAGGATGAACTGCAGCCGCTCCGTGGCCCGGCGCGGAGGGTTGGAGATGCCGGCCGCCGGCAGATGCTCGAAGGCGTGGATCAGCCCCATGCCGGCGAGAAACCCGCCGATGTGCGCCCACCAGGCGATGCCGCCGACGGCGCCGCTGCCGGCGGCGTTCCAGAACTGGAGCAAAAACCAGAGCCCCAGGTAGAAGGCGGCCGGGATATGGAAAAAAAGCGGGATGAAGAGGATGGGCACCAGGGTCAAGACCCGCGCGCGGGGAAAAAGCAGGAAATAGGCCCCCATTACCCCGGCGATCGCCCCGCTCGCCCCGATGGTGGGGATGTTGGAGGTGCGGTAGATCAGGAGATGGGCCACGCCGGAAATAAGCCCGCTTAAAAGGTAGAAGGCCGCGTAGCGCAGAGGCCCGAGGCGGTCTTCCACGTTGTCCCCGAAGATATAGAGCGACCACATGTTGCCGAGCAGGTGCCAAATGCCGCCGTGCAGAAACATGAACGAGAGCAGGGCGAAAAGCTGCTGGCCGGTCGAAAAGTAATCCGCGATCGGCGGCACGAAATAGCGGGCCGGCACCAGCCCGTACACATAAATGAAGCGGTCCAGGTGGGGTCCTTGGGATGCTTGGACCAGGAAGACCGCCACGTTCAAGGCGATGAGCACGTGGGTGACGACCGGGGTGGCGCGTGCCGGGATGTCGTCACGAAGCGGAATCATAGGCTTTGATCTTGTCCAGGTTCGCGCCGATCTTCTGCTGTTTCTCGGCGAGCTCCTGCTGCTGCTCCTTGACCTTCGCCACCACCGCGGGCGGGGCCTTGGCCAGGAAGTCCTGGTTCTGGAGCTTTTTGGCGACCGAGGCGAGCTCCGCTTCGGTCCGGGCGAGCTCCTTTCCGAGCCGCTCGCGCTCGCGCGCGAAATCGATGATCCCCTCGAGCGGCACGAAGACGGTGGCCCCCGGCATGACGGCGGTGGCCGAGGCTCTCGGCCGTTCGGGGCTGTCGCTGACGTCGAGGGCGCGCAGCCGTGCGAGGTTCGCGATCAGATCCCGGTGGCCTGCGATCAGCTCCCGGGCCTCCGGACTCATCGGGTGGACCACCGCCTCGAGCGCCATGCCGGGGGGGATGCCCGTCTCCCCCCGGATGGTGCGGATCCCGGAGATGACATCGATCAGGACCCCCATGTCGGCCTCGGCCGTGGGGTCGGCGGGCAGGGCGGCTGGCGCGGCGGCATCACCCGGGTAGGCCGCCCGCATGATGGAGCCCTCGGTGCCGGGCAGTTTGTGCCAGATCTCCTCGGTCACGAAGGGGATGAAGGGGTGCAGCAGGATGAGGGTGTCGTGCAGCACCCGCCAGAGGACGGCGAGCGAGCGTTCTTTGGCGGCGTCGTCGCGCTTGCCGTGCAGGGCGGGCTTGACCGCCTCCAGGTACCAGTCGCAGACCTCGTGCCAGACGAAGGCGTACAGGGCGGCCGCGGCATCGTTGAAGCGGTAGGCATCGAGCGCCCGGGCCGCCTCCGCGACCGTGCGGGAAAGACGCGCCAGGATCCAGCGATCGGCCAGGCAGAGCGCGTGCGGCGCGGGTAGCTCCCGGCGGCGGTCGAGGTGCATCAGGGCGAAGCGCGCGGCGTTCCAGAGCTTGTTGATGAAATTGCGGTAGCCCTCCACCCGTTTTTCGGACATCTTGACGTCGCGTCCCTGGGCGGCGAAAGCCGCCAGGGTGAAGCGGAAAGCGTCGGTGCCGTGGCGGTCGATGATGTCGAGCGGGTCGATGACGTTGCCCTTGGACTTGCTCATCTTCTGACCGTCCTCGTCGCGCACCAGGGCGTGGACGTAGACGTCCCGGAAGGGCACGGCCCCCATGAAGTGCAGCCCCATCATCATCATGCGCGCCACCCAGAAGAAGAGGATGTCGAAGCCGGTCACCAGGACCGAGGTCGGGTAGAAGGTCTTGAGCAGCCGGGTCTCGTCGGGCCAGCCCATGGTGGAGAACGGCCAGAGGGCCGAGCTGAACCAGGTGTCCAGCACATCGTCCTCCTGCACCAGGCGGGTGTCTCCGCACGCGGGGCAGGCGGCCGGGGCCTCCATCGCGACCGCCACCTCGCCGCACCCCGCGCAGGTCCAGGCGGGGATCTGGTGGCCCCACCAGATCTGGCGCGAGATGCACCAGTCGCGGATGTTCTCGAGCCAGTCGAAGTAGGTGGCCGCCCAGCTCTCCGGGATGATGCGCGTGTCGCCCCGCTTTACGGCGGCGATGGCCTTTTCGGCCAGCGGCCGGGCGCGCACGAACCACTGGCGCGAGAGGTTGGGCTCGATGGCCGCCTTGCAGCGGTAGCAATGGCCGACGGCGTGGCGGTGGGGCTCGGTCTTCTCGAGCAGCCCCGCCGCGGTCAGCTCCTGCACCACGCGCGTGCGGCACTCGAAGCGGTCGAGGCCCGCGAAGCGGCCGGCCGCCTCGGTCATGCGGCCGTCGTCGCCGATGACCTTGACGCTCGGCAGGTCGTGGCGCCGGGCGATCTCGAAGTCGTTGGGGTCGTGGGCCGGGGTCACCTTGAGTCCGCCGGTGCCGAAGCTCATGTCGACATAGGCGTCCCGGATGATCGGGATCTCGCGCTGCATGAGCGGCAGGATCACGCCGGCGGCGGAAAGTCCGCGGTAGCGCTCATCCTCGGGGTTCACGGCGACGGCCGTGTCCCCCAGCATCGTTTCCGGCCGGGTGGTGGCGACCGTGATCCCCCCGCTGCCCCCCGGGAAGGGGTAGCGGATGTGGTAGAGGCGGCCGTCGGTCTCCTCGTGTTCGACCTCCAAATCCGCGAGCGCCGTCCGACAGCGCGGGCACCAGTTGATGATGTAAAGCCCGCGGTAGATGAGCCCCTGGTGGTAGAGATCGACGAAGACTTTGCGCACCGCCCGGGAGAGGCCCGCGTCCATCGTGAACCGCTCGCGCGCCCAGTCGCAGGAGGCCCCCAGCCGCTTGAGCTGGTGGATGATGGCGCCGCCGAATTTCTCGCGCCAGGTCCACACCTCGGCGATGAAGCGCTCGCGGCCGAGCGCATGGCGGTCGGTGCCCTCCTGGGCCAGTTTGCGCTCGACCACGTTTTGAGTGGCAATCCCGGCATGGTCGGTGCCCGGCATCCAGAGCACGTTGTCGCCCCGCAGCCGCCGGTAGCGGCAGAGGATGTCCTGGAGGGTGTTGTTGAGGGCATGGCCCATGTGCAGCACCCCGGTGACGTTGGGCGGGGGGATGACAATGGAGTAGCTGCCGGCGTCGCCCTCCTCCCGGGCCGCGAACAGGCCGTTCGCTTCCCAGAACGCGTACCAGCGGCGTTCGACCTCCTGCGGCTCATAGCCCTTTTCCAGTGTATCGGAACTCATGGGGGGATCATCCTCGCTTGGTTTGATCGTTTCATTTTGCGTCGTTCAGGCGGGTACGCCCGGTTCCGGATCGCCTCCCGGCAGGCGTCTGCGTTTCCGCACTCATACCCGTCCCCGTCCCCGTACTCGTACTCGTACCCGTTCACGATTCCCCTCTTCAGGAAACGGTTTGCCCGTGAACGTGTACGCGTACGTGAACGGGAAATGCTTCACGGGGGTCGTGAGCGTGGGCACCCGGCCGTCAGGGTGTTCGAATCCACCTGCCGGCTCATGGCCGCAAGCGCCGTTTTCTAACACTCTGATAGCCGGACTGCAAGCGGGAAGCGAGGCGCTTGGGTGGGGGCAGCCCGTTTGAGTCCCGCTGACGGCAGAAGGGTCAGCCCTCGGGCTCGTTGTCGAGGAACTCGTTTTTGAGCCGCTCGATCTCCTGGGTGACGGTTTTTTGAATCGCCTGCAGGATGATGGCCTCGATGCAGCTGGAATAGAGGCGGGTAACGACCTTTTCCACGGCGGCTTCTATCTGCTCCGGGGAGAGCGAGTCGAGCGGCGGCGGGACGGCTTCCCCCTCGGCTGCGCGCGTCATGGCGGGGGCGGGCCCTGCCGGCGCGATAACCGCGGCGGTGGCTGCGGCGGCCGCAAGGGGGATCAGCACCGGCGCCGGTGAGATGACGTCATCGATTGCGGCGATCGGTTCGACCGGGACCGGCTCGGGGCCATCGGCGATTTCTTCCTCGAAAAGCTCAAGAGGCTCTTCTTCGGTCTCGGCCGCTTCGGGTCTCGTTGCGGGCGAGTCGAACCAGATCAGCTCCTCGTCGGGCTCTTCCTCCTCGATATCGAGAAGCTCAAGGATCTCATCGTCCTCTTTTTCAGCGTCGGCCGCCGGCGCCGCCCCGGTTTCCACGGGCGGCTCGACGGGCTCCAGGAACTGCTCCTCGAATTCCGTAATCGGGATCACCTCGTTGAGATCGGCGGCGGCGGCGGCGCCGGTCGTCTCGGGGGCCGGCGGCGGGGGCTCCTCGCTGAAGAGCCAGTCGAGGTGCTGTTCGAGTTCGTCCATGCCCGTGGTTTTCAGGGTCGGGGACGTCGGTGCTGCCGGAGGTTCGGGCGTCTCGGGTTCCAACTCGAAATCGAGCTCTTCGAGTTCACCGAGATCGGGCAGTCCGGCCTCCAGTGCGTTGTCGCGGTCAGGCGGAACGGCCGGTCCGGCCCCGAAGCGGCGTTCGAGATCGAGCAGGTTTTGTTCCAGCTCCGACAGGTCGCCGGCCGTATCTCCGTCGGGCACTTCGTCGATCAGGTCGATGATTTCATCGTCCTCGGGCGGAGGCGGGTTGAGAGGTCTCTTTTTGTGATCACTCATGGGTTTCTCCGTGTTCCTCCCCCGGGGTGCACGCTTACGCTAAAATAGTCGAAATTTTTAAAAAATTTACCACACTATCGGGCAATTGGTCAAGCATTCCGTCGCTCTGGAGGCACGCGGCAGGCCCTTGCGGTACGGCGGAAGCACTTGTTTGATGGTGTTGAAAAAGCGGCGGCCCGGGTCGAGACCCGGCATGGTGCGGCTGCAGCTTGTTTTTAACCATCCGGACAGGTAGAGTGCCCCTGAAAAGCGGAACGGCTCGACCCAGGGGAGGTAATGCCGTCATGCGGTTTTTTTTCGTGGATCCCGCGCAGGTAAGCCGGGAGCAGGCGCGGCTTGAAGGCAACGAGGCGCGGCACATCAAAAACGTTTTGCGGCTGCGCCCGGGCGATGAGATCGGGCTGCTCGACGGTGCCGGGCACGAATATTCCGGTGTGATCGCGGCGTTGGCGGGCGGCGGGGTCGATGTCCGCATCACCGGCTCCCGGCCCGCGGCGGGAGGCTCCCGGATCCGGCTCAGCGTGGCCCAGGGATTTTTGAAAGAAAAGAAGATGGATCGGCTGGTGCACCAGCTCTCCGAGATGGGGGTTCAGCGCTGGGTGCCCTTTGTGAGCACCCGCGCGGTCGCCCGGCCAGCCGCCGCCCGGGCCCAGGCGCGGCAGAAGCGCTGGCGCAAGATCGCGGTCGAGGCCCTCAAGCAGTGCCGGCGCCCGAACCTGATGGAGATCGACGAGGTGGCGGGCTTTGAGCGCGTCCTGGCCATGTCGGCCGGTCATGATCTGTCGGTTATGTTCTGGGAGGAGGCGGCGGGGATACCCCTTGCCGGAGCGTTCAGCACCGGCAGCAGCCGGCCGGAGTCGCTCCTGCTCGTGATCGGGCCGGAGGGGGGCTTCACCGCCGAGGAGGCCCGGGCCGCTGAGGCCGCGGGGTTCCAGGTGGCGGGCCTCGGCCCGCGGGTCATGAAAGCGGAGACCGCCGCCGTCGCCGCCTGCGCCATCGTCCAGCACCTCTTCGGCGACCTCGCACCCGGCCAAAAAAATCTTGACAAAAACGGGGCCCTCGCCTAAAAACAGCAGGCTCTAAGGGCGTTTTTCATCTGTGTGCCGAGGTAGCTCAGTCGGTAGAGCAGGGGACTGAAAATCCCCGTGTCGGCAGTTCGATTCTGTCCCTCGGCACCAGTAAAATCAAGGGGTTGCGGCTTCGGTCGCAGCCCCTTGTTCTTTTTGGTTGCGCCTGGGTTGCGGATTGTTGCTGGCTTTTCCGATCTCATCCAACTCTGAAACCTCTCCGATGTGCTGGCTCGGAAGCCAATGGTAATAAGTGTCCACGGTGATCTTGATGGACGCATGGCCCAGCTGGCGCGACACATCCGCGATGTTATGGCCGGCAGTGATGCGAATGGTGGCGTAGGAGTGTCTGATGTCGTGGATGCGCACCCGGTGAAGTTTGGCTTTTTCGCATGCCTTGTAATGAATGCGGCCTCGTAAATTTCCTGGATCCAGTGGTTTGCCGTCCTGGTTCACGAAAACCCATTCTGGTACCTCTCCCCATCCGTTTTTCAGAGTCTGCTCTTTGCGCTGCTGCCTCAAGGACCTCAAAGTGGCCAGAAGCTGCGGAGTGGCATCCACCCGTCTTGTCTTTCCGGTCTTGGTTGTGGTTTGTCGGCCATTGACCCAAGCCCGCCTGATTTCGATGAATTCCCCTCGGAAGTCGATGTCTCCCCATTGCAGGCCGAGCGCTTCACCAAGCCGTAAGCCGGTCCTGGCCAGGGTCAGGAACATCGGAAAATGCTCAGGGAAGTGTCTTCTGACTGTTTCAAGATAAATCTCCAGGTCCTTGCCCTTGTCAATCTCAACGATAGAAGCCGGCTCACGCTTGATCATGTAAAGGCCTCCT
>JBFYWX010000135.1:0-13256 GCA_041310825.1 Desulfobacteraceae bacterium
CCAGCACCCGGCAGCGGGTCAGCCCGATCAGGTTGGGGCGCAGCGGGGAGTGGGTGGCGAAGACCCCGGTTAGGGGGTTGTTCGGGTCGTTGCGCGGGCGCACCTGCAGCATCGCGCGCTGTTCGGGGGTGTCGTTCTCGTGGAACCAGAAGAAGACCAGGATGTGCGAGAACCCCTCGAGACCGAGCATGGCATCCCGATAGTCCGGGCGGATCTCGAGCCAGGCGCGGCCCTCCGTGTTGCGCACCACCCCGATCGGATGCAGGCTGTACGTTTCGGTCATGCGAACTCCCCGGACCTTTCACATAAGTTAGGCTTTTTTCTGTGGAAGCGGCATCTTGCCGCGATCGGATCGTGGCTGGAGCCTACTGCGCCGAAGCAGCCTGGCTACGAAGGCCGGGAGTCACTCCCACAAAAGCTAAACTTACCCGCTTGACGCACCGCTGCCGCTGGTAGCGCGCAATGCCTTCCAGCACTGCTGTTGACCCCTCACCCCGGCCCTCTCCCGCGTGAATCGAGGAAGAGAGGAAGGATTAGTCCTCCTGCAGCTCCTTGATCCCCGCGTAGAAGTCGAGCACCTCTGGGTTTCCCAGCGCGTCCTTGTTGAGCACGGGCTGCCCGTCGATGACCTTCTTGATGGCCATCTCCACTTTCTTCATGTTGAGGGTGTAGGGAACGCCCGGGACGGCGATGATTTTGGCCGGTACGTGGCGCGGGGAGGCGAGGGTGCGGATGGTGTCTTTGATTTTCTGCTTCAAGGCCTCGGTCAGCACCTCGCCTTCGGGCAGCTTGACGAAGAGGATCACGCGCACGTCGTTTTTCCAGTTCTGGCTGATGACGACGCTGTCCACGATCTCGGGCATCATGGCCAGGATGCTGTAGATCTCGGCCGTGCCGATCCGCACCCCGCCCGGGTTGAGAGTCGCATCCGACCGCCCGTAGATCGTCACCCCGCCGCGCTCGTTGACCTCGATGAAATCCCCGTGCCGCCACACGTTGGGGTAGACTCCGAAGTAGGCCCCGTAGTACTTCCTGCCGTCCGGGTCGTCCCAGAAGTAAATCGGCATGGACGGGAAGGGCTTGCAGCAGACGAGCTCCCCTTGCTGGTTGATGACGGGCTTGCCCTCGGCGTTGAAGGCATAAACATCCATGGCGAGCCCGCGGCACTGGAGCTCGCCCGCGGTGACCGGTCCCATGGGGTTGCCCAGGGCGAAGCAGCCGTTCAAATCGGTGCCCCCCGAGATCGAGGCGAGCTGGAAATCGGTCTTAACGTC
The DNA here is from genome assembly GCA_041310825.1 of Desulfobacteraceae bacterium. Lineage (GTDB taxonomy): Bacteria > Desulfobacterota > Desulfobacteria > Desulfobacterales > SpSt-501 > SpSt-501. The sequence goes on from JBFYWX010000135.1 coordinate 1,275, forward strand.
GCGGTACATGAATTCGAAGCCCTCCACCGATAGCGGGGAGCCGGTCGAGAGAACGGCCCTGAGCGGGGTGAGGTCGTAGCGTTCGCGCGGCGTGACCTTGGCGTTCATGAGGGCGGTGATGTAGCCCGCGCTGGTGCCGAAGACCGTGATCTTCTCCTCCGCCGCCATCTCCCACAACGCCCCCGGGTGGGGGTGAAAGGGGTTGCCGTCGAAGAGCACCAGGGTGGCACCGACGGCGAGCGAGCTCGTCAGCCAGTTCCACATCATCCAGCCGCAGGTCGTAAAGTAGAAGATGGTGTCGGCGCGCGTGAGGTCGGTGTGGAGCAGGAGCTCCTTCAAGTGGTGGACCAGAATCCCGCCCGCGCTCTGCACCATGCACTTGGGAAGCCCCGTGGTGCCCGAGGAGTACATGATGTAAAGGGGGTGCTCGAAGGGGAGCTGCTCGAACTGAATGGACAGGCCGGATGCCGCGGACTTGAACTCATCCCAGAGAACGGCCTTGGGGAGCTTGCCGATCTCGGGCGCCCCTTGGGTGAAGGGCACCACCACGACGCGCTCGATCGAGTGGAGCTCCTTCAGGATGCCCCCCAGCCGCTCGAGCGAGTCGAGCGCGCGGCCCTTGAAGAAATACCCGTCGGCGCAGAAGATCACGCGGGGCTTGATCTGGCCGAAGCGGTCGAGGACCCCCTTGATCCCGAAGTCCGGCGAGCACGAGGACCAGGTGGCGCCGAGGCTTGCGGCCGCGAGCATGGCGATGGTCGCCTGCGGCATGTTGGGGATGAAGCCGACCACGCGGTCGCCGGGCTTGATCCCCATGGCGCGCAGGCTGTGGGCCACCCGCGCCACCTCGTCGTAGAGCTCGGCATAGGAGATCCGGGTCGCGGGCCGGCCTTCCGGTTTGAAAACGAGGGCGGTACGCTCGTCGCGGCAGCGCAGGAGGTTTTCGGCGAAATTGAGCCGCGCGCCGGGAAACCAGCGCGCCCCGGGCATCTTGTCGAGCCCCTCGACCACGCTCGTGTAAGGGGCGGAGTGGATGATGTCCGCGAATTCCCAGAAGGTTTCCCAGAACTCGGGAATGTGCTGGACGGACCAGGCATGCAGCGATTCATAATCGCTGAAGTCGCGGTTGAACCTGGAGTTGACGCGCTGCATGAAGCGGTACATTGCGGACTGCCGGACTCGCTCCTCGGACGGCTGCCATAACATCTTGCCCATGGTCATCCCCCTCCTCTGGTGGTGGTGCCTGCTGCCTGGTTGGTTGTTTAGCGCTAAATCGCCGCAACAGTCAAGAATTCAAGGCGGTGCGGCTTGCAGCGCGCCGTGGGATGTGCGATATCGACTCAGCCAACCCGCAGAAGGAGGAGGCACGGCATGCCGACGGTAGAATTGCGCTCCGACACGATGACCCGCCCCACCCCCGCCATGCGCACGGCCATGGCCGCGGCCGAGGTCGGGGACGATGTTTTCGGGGAAGACCCCACGGTCAAAAAACTCGAAGAGCTCGCCGCCGCGCGGTTGAACAAGGAGGCGGCCCTCTTCGTGGCGAGCGGCACGATGGGGAATCTCGCGAGCATTCTCGCGCATTGCGGCCGGGGCGACGAGATGCTCCTCGGAAGCCTGTCCCACACGTTCATCCACGAGCAGGGCGACGCGGCGGCGGTGGCCGCCGTGCACCCGCGCCCGGTGCCCAACCAGCCGGACGGGACGATCGACCTAGAGGAGTTGAAGGCCGCCATCCGCAGCGACAACATCCACTTCCCGCGCACCCGGCTGATCGCACTCGAGAACACCCATAACGTGTGCGGCGGGGCCCCCCTCGCCCCGGACTACCTGGACGCGGTCGCCGCCATCGCCCGCCGCGGCGGCATCGCCCTGCACATCGACGGGGCGCGCCTCTTCAACGCCGCCGCGGCCCTCGGGGTCCAGGCCCGGGACCTCGCCGCCGCAGCCGATTCGGTTTCCTTCTGCCTGAGCAAGGGGCTCGGCGCGCCGGTCGGCTCGGTCCTCTGCGGAGAGAAGGAGTTCATCGACCGGGCGCGTAGGGCGCGCAAGCTTTTGGGCGGAGGGATGCGGCAGGCCGGGGTGATCGCCGCGGCCGGAATCGTCGCGCTGGAGGAGATGGTCGAGCGCCTGGTCGAGGACCACGCCAACGCCCGCCGGCTGGCCGAGGGGCTGGCGGCAATCCCGGGCATCGCAATCGACCCCTCGCGGGTCAGGACCAACATCGTCTATTTCGACATCACCAAGCCGGGCCTCGGCGCTTCCGAACTCGTGCGCCGGCTCGACCGGGAGGGGGTGCGCATGCTCCCGACCGGCGCCCGCACCCTGCGCGCCGTCACCCACTACGAGGTGACCGCCGCCGGGATCGACCACGCCCTTGCCATGCTGGCGAAGCTGTTAAATTAGCGCTGGTCTCGTGCCGGACCCTTCACTGGAACCCACGACGAACGAAAGTTCCCCCTCCCCTGCCCCTCCCGCAAGGGGAGGGGGAAAGGGCGCGTAAGCCGCCCTCACGCAACGGTTTCTTACAATCGTCGTTGTCTTACGCCCGGCAATTTTACTTCAAGGCCGTTGAAAAATAAGGGTGCGTTCCGCTGGGCAAATCTACTTCAAGGGCGTTGAAAAACAAGCGTCAGGCCGTCAGCCAAGGCGTGCGGCGTTTTGGAAAGCGCAGTCCCGCCATGGCGGGACTGGATCACGGCCTGAGGCGCCGTTTTTCAGCGCCCTGGTCAGTGTTTGAAGGAGCGCTGGCCGGTAAAGACCATCGTCACCCCGGCCGCGTTGCAGGCCTCGATCGCCTGGTGGTCGTTCTCCGAGCCTCCCGGCTGGATCACCGCGCGGATCCCCTCGCGGATGCCCACATCCACGCCGTCCCGGAAGGGGAAGAAGGCATCGCTCACCATGGCCGCGCCGATCAACCCGCCCTTCTCCCGGGCGACGCGCGCGTCGATCTCGGCCTTTTGGTCGGCGTCCGTGAAATCGTTGTAGCCCACCCCGTAGGCCTCGAAGCAATAGCGGTCGGCGAGCTTGCGGTAGGCCTTGTCGCGGGCGATCTCGGCCACCCCCACCCGGTCCTGCTCGCCGGTGCCGATCCCGACCGTGACCTGGTCCTTCACGTAGATCACCGAGTTCGAGGTGACCCCGGCCTCCACGAACCAGCCGAAGAGCAGATCCTCGATCTCGGCCGCGGTCGGCTCGCGCCGGATGCGGTGGCGCACGCCCTTGACCTCGCACTCGGCGAGCCTCAGATCCCCCGCTCCGCGCGTGACCGGCACGAAGGACCACTGGGCGATGAGGCCCCCGTCGATCAGGCTTTTGAGGTCCACGAAGGTCTGGCCCACGAACCCCTGGAGCCGCTCCATGTTGCCGATGCGCATGACGCGCAGGTTCTTCTTGCGGCCGAAGACCCCCATCACCCCCTCTTCGAAATCGGGGGCGACCACCACCTCGGCGTACTGTCGGTTGATGGCCTCGGCGGTCGCCTTGTCCACCGGCCGGTTGCAGGCGATGCAGCCGCCGAAGGCCGCGATCCGGTCGGCCATGTTGGCCTGGTGGTAGGCCGCTTCCAAACTCGTCGCCCGCGCCACCCCGCAGGGGTTGTTGTGCTTCACGATCACAACCGTCGGCCGGTCGGTGAAGTAGCGCAGGATGTTGAGGGCGTTGTCCGCGTCGGTGATGTTGGTCTTGCCGGGGTGCTTGCCGGATTGGAGCAGTTCGATGTCCGAGGCGAGGGTGAGTCCCGGCTGGATGTTCGTCACCGCCCCCAGCACGAGGTTCCCGTTCACGAGCTTGTAGAGGGCGGCCTCCTGCCCCGGGTTCTCCCCGTAGCGCAGCCCCTTTTCGACCCCTTCGATGACCCAGGCGACCTTCTCGTAGAAAAGGGTCTGGCGCGCTTTTTCATCGACGAAGCTGATCTCCATCCGCGGCGGGAAGTGATCGTCCATGATGGTGCGGTACATTTTCTTGAGATCCTGAGCCATGGGGAGTCCTCCTGAAAAAGTGACGGTTCACGGCGCACGGTTCACGGTGCACGGAAAAGATAGGCCGGGGGGCAACCGGGCAGCGTGAAAGGGTGTCGCTGATCAAACATGGTTCGAACTTGTGGGAGCGGCTGGAGCCTACTCCGCCGAAGTACAGGCTACGAAGGCCGGGAGCCGCTCCCACACCAAAGCCAAAGAACAGACCGGTGACATGGTCTCAGCCGAGTTTGTAGCAGACGCTCACATCGGCCGCCGCGAGCCCGCCGAGGTAATCGGCGATGGCGCGGTCGTAGGCGGCGGTGTGGGCGAAGGCCTTCTGCGCCAGCCGGAAGCGCAGCGCGAGGCGGGTCGCGCCCTGATGGGCCTCGAGCTCGGCGAGGATCGCCCCATAATCGGCCGGATCCACCACCGGAGCCACGCGGATGAAGTTCTTGGCCGCCGCCCGGATCATGCAGGGCCCGCCGATGTCGATGTTGCCCCGCGCCTGCTCCGGGCTGACCCCGGCCTTGGCGATGGTCTCCCGGAAGGGGTAGAGGTTGACGACCACCAGGTCGATGGGCACACTCGCGGTGCGGCGCAGATCGGACCGGTGGGCCTCGTTGTAGGTCTCGGTGAGCAGCCCCAGGTAGATTTTGAAGTCCAGGGTTTTGACGAGCCCGCCCTGGGTCTCGGGCTGGCCGGTGTACTCCGAGACCTGGACGAGCCGCCCCCCGGCCGAGGGCCCCAGGATTTTTTCAAGATGCGCGAAGGTCCCGCCGGTCGAAAAGATGCGCAGCTCCGGGTTCAACCGGACCAGGCGCGGGATGAACTCATCGAGCCCCTGTTTGTCCGAAACGCTGACCAGCAGGTGACGGACCTTCACCCGCTTGTCGATCCGCTCCACCACATTGATTGACATGGCACGTGCTCCTTGTGTGAAGTCGACTATAAAATCCCCCTGCCCCCCTTTGTCAAAGGGGGAAACGGGCGGCGATCACCCGTCAGTGCAACCCGTCGTATTCCTCCAGGAACCGCTCGAAGAACTCGGTCATGAACCGGTGCCGGTCATCAGCGAGCCGCCGGCCCTCGGCCGTCAGCATCCGCTCCCGGATGCGGGAGAGCTTGAGGCGGAACTCGCGGTAGCCGGTGTCGTTCTGCGAGTAGGGCCGGGTCTGCTCGGGTGGGGTCTCCGGTGCATGCAGCCGGGCGCCCACCTCGCCTGCGAAGAGAAAGGCCCGGGCCACCCCCACCGCGCCGATCGCATCGAGCTTGTCGGCATCGAAGAGCACCCGCGCCTCCACCGTCTGCGGGGCGTGGCCTCCCCGGAACCGGTGGGCGCGGATGCAGTGCAGGATGTTCTCACAGCGCGCCGCGCTCAGCGGAAGGCGCCGGACCACCGGGCGGGCCATCTCCGCCCCGCGCGCGGCATGGCAGATGCAGCCGCCCGACTCGTCCTGGGCCTTCCGGCCGATGTCGTGCAGGAGCGCGGCGGTGCGCAGCACCCGCATGTCCGCACCCTCGGTTCGCCCGATGCGCTCGCACAGGCGGCTGACCCGCAGGGTGTGGTCCCAGGCGTGGCTCCCCCGCGCACCGTCGAAGCAGCTCCGCGCGAATTGCCGCGCGGCGTCCGGCACAGCGTCGGAGAGTTCCGGCAGCCGGTCCCGACCATCCGCGGTGGGACCCGCTAGCGGCTGTTTCATCGTGTCGCCCATAGGATGCCTTTACCCCAATCGCCGCGAGCCTTGCAAGCCCCAATTCCCCTCCCCTGGCGGGAGCGGGCGGGGAGAGGGCATGGGGCGTGAGGCTCCGAATCAACTCCTCAACTTTCCTGGAAATAGTGCCGATAAACCTGGCGGCGGGGAACCAAACCGCGATGTCATCGAAGGCAGCCCATGACCGGCATCTCCTACATACCCGTCCGCAGCTCCCAGCTGCGGTACTACATCCGGGTGCCGCTCTATTACCAGACCGCGCCCGCGGTGTACAAACTCTACAAGCCCTCGGGGGTCGAAATCTCCGCGATCCGCATCAGCCAGGGCATGCACCCCCGGCTCTACGTCCAGCACACCGACCGGATAGCAGCCGCGGCCGAGGTGCAGAAGGGCTTCAACGCCGAGATCGCGCGCAGCATCGACACCGGGGACATCTCGGCGGTCAAGGTCTCCCTCTGCAGCCTGGTGGCGGAGACCCTGGCCGAACCCCGAGCCGGCATGCTCCACGGCCTGCCGGCCACGATGGACATCCTCGTCTCGGGCTACTCGAAGCAGCCGAACCTCCTGCGCACCTTCGCCACCATCTCCAACAAGGACTACTCCACCGTCATCCATTCGGTCAACGTCATGGCCCTGACCCTGGGGTATTGCTTTTATTCCGGCATCCCGCTGCGGGAGACCAAACGCCTCGGCCTGAGCGCGCTGCTGCATGACGTGGGCAAGGCCGAAATCCCAACAGAAATCCTCCAGGCCCCCCGCAAGCTTACCGCGGAGGAATTCGAGGTCATGAAGGCCCACCCGTCCATCGGGGGCCGGCTCATCCGGGAGGTCAACCGCCTCGGCGAGGACATCGCCCAAGGGGCCCTCGAGCACCACGAGAAGCTCGACGGCAGCGGCTACCCCGGAGGCCGGCACGTGATCTCCTTCAGCGGCCAGCTGATCGGCCTCATCGACTGTTACGAAGCCCTGACCAACGAGGACCGCCCCTACCGACGCGCCATGGACCCGCTCGAAACCCTCACGCTGATCAAATCCGACGTGGAAGCCGGCAAGTTCGACCGCGCCCTCTTCGAGAAGTTCTGCTACAGCCTGATCTGACCCGGATGCGGAGCGTATTGACAGCAAGTCCCCGATTCTCTATACTATCCGATGTAACCATCAGAATTTTTTGAGATTCATCATCGTACGACTTCCGGCCGCAAGCCTTTTCGGAAACGGCTCCAGAGCAGCGGTGCCTGAACCGCCTCCGTCCAGCGGAACCTCCGGGTCGAGGAAACCGGGTCCATGTACAACGCCTATTTCGGATTCAAGGAAAAGCCGTTCAAGCTGGTGCCGAATCCGGAATACCTCTTCCTGAGCCGCAGCCACGAGGAGGCCCTGGGGCATCTGAACTATGCCATTTCGCAAGGGGAGGGGTTCGTCGAAATCACGGGGGAGGTCGGAACCGGCAAGACCACGCTGTGCCGCGCCTTTCTGGAAAGCCTGGACGAAACGACGGTCGCCGCCTACATCTTCAATCCCATGCTGGGCCCCAAGCATCTTTTGAAGACCATCAACGACGAGTTCGGGATCACCTACGATGCGGACAACTCGAAGGACCTGATCGACAAGCTCAATGCCTTTCTCCTGCAGAAGAAGGCCGAGAAGAAAAAGGTCATCGTGGTGATCGACGAGGCCCAAAACTTGAGCCGGACCGTCCTGGAGCAGCTGCGGCTGTTGTCGAACCTCGAAACGAGCCGGGAAAAGCTGCTGCAGATCATCCTCGTGGGCCAGCCCGAGCTCACGGACCTGCTCGACTCCCACGAGCTGCGCCAGGTCGGCCAGCGCATTTCGCTCCGCTACCGGATCACCCCGTTGAGCTTCAAGGACACCCGAGACTACATCCAGTACCGCCTGAACGTCGCCTCCCAGAAGGGGGCCCGGATCTTCGACACGGCCGCCTGCCGGGAGATTTACGCCTTTTCGCGCGGAATCCCGCGCCTGATCAACATCGCCTGCGACCGCGCCCTGCTGGCCGCCTTCAGCATGAACCGCTCCTCGGTCACGGGCCGGATCGCCCGGACCGCCGTCCGCGAGATGAACGGCCGCGGCCGCTCCGGGAGCATCGCCCTGATGGACGGCCGCAAAGCGCTGGGGATTTTTGTCGTCCTGTGCGCGGCGGTTTTCGGCTCCTTGTACTACCAGCAGATCGGGGAGGCGGTCTCCGCTTTTTTCCGCACGCCGCTGGCCGAACAACCGGCCGCCCCGCCGCCGGAGCCGGCCGCGGCCCAACCGCCCGCGGCGTCCGCCGGCGAAGCGGTCGGCCCTGCGGCGGCCGAGATCGCCACCACCGCCGAACCCCCCGCCCCGCCGGCCGCGTTTCAGTCCCGACTCAAGGCCGCCGAGGGTCACCCCTCGCGGGTGGGGGCTCTCAAAAGCGTTCTCGCCCTCTGGGGGGTGCCGTTCGAACCCAAGGACTACCTGGATGCCCTGGACGACGACTACGCCTTTTTCAACCTCTCGGCCAAAGGCGGGGGCTTCCTGGTCCACCGCTTCGAAACCGACTTGACCACGCTGCGCAGCCTCGACATGCCGGTGATCCTGGAGTTCCAGGCCGCACCCCGAACGCCGCCGGTCTATCTGACCCTGGCCGCGATCGACGGCCGCCGACTCACCCTCAAAGGGCCGGCCGAGGAGCAGGCCATCGAGGCCGATGCCGGAGAGGTCAACGACGCCTGGACGGGGGTGGCCTATCTGCCCTGGAAGAATTTTCTGTCGATGGCCGGAACCATCCCCGGCAACGCGCCCCCCGAGAGCATCCTCGCCCTGAAAATGCTGCTCCGGGAGGGGGGGCAGACCGAGATCCCCATGACTCAGGAATACGACACGGCCACCCATCAGGCGATTGAGAAGCTTCAGTCCAAATACGGGATCAAGGTGGACGGCACGGTCGGCCCGCTGACCAAGATGGTGCTGTACCGGGACCAGCCCAGGTTCGACATCCCCCGGCTCGTCGGAAATTGACGGGAGGAGCAAGGTAGATCGCCGTGAGTTCCATTCTAAAGGCGCTGAAGCGAATAGAAGAGTCCACGCCGCCGGCAGAGGCCGCCGATTCCGCGCCGGCGCTGGGACCGCGCGGTTTCCGGAACAACCGGCAGCGGAAATCCCGACGCACGGTGCTGATCATCGCCGGCGCGCTGGCGGTCGCGGCCGCCGCCGCCGCCGGGGTTTTCATCTTCGGCCGCGACCGCCTCGGAACCCCCGCGCTTCCCGCCGCCGAGACGCGGCAGCCTCCCGGTGGGATCCGTGCCAAGGTTGCCGCCCCCCCCGGCCCCTCGACCCAGGCGCCTGCCGCCGTTGCGGGAGCCGTGGGTCCGGCCGCCGGGGAGTCGGGCGCCGTTTCACCGTCCCCCTTGCCGAGGCGGCCCCCCGCCCAGGCCTTGCCGCCCCGGCCCACGCCCCGCACGACCCCGCGGCCTTCGACAACCGATCCGGCCCCGCCCACCGCCCGCGCGCCGGCCGCACCTCGCTCCGCGGAGGACCGCCTCGGCAAGTTGGGCGGCTCCAAGCTGAAGCTGATGGCCATCGCCTGGTATGCCGAAGCGGAACGGCGCATCGCGGTCATCAACGGCAGCATCGTCAAGGAGGGTGAATCGGTGGAGGGCTATCGCATCACCCAGATCCGCAAGGACGACGTGGTCGTCTCGGACGGATCGGGGTCCTGGCGGGTCGAGTTCGGCCTCAGAACCCAGCCCTGAGGCCCATCTTCCCCCGAGCAGCGACACGGGGGAGCCCCGTTGCCGACCTCCCCCTCGCCCCCACCGGTGAGGGAGAGGGCCGGGGGGTGAGGAGGCACATCGGTCCGGCCCTAATCGAAACCGTTCGCGCGCCTGAACCGTACACCCCGAAACTGGAGAGCGTGCTCATGCCCACCGGTCTGGAAGGCTATCCGGTCGTCGTCGAGATCCCCGTGGCCTGGGGAGAGATGGACGCCTACGGCCATGTGAACAACATCGTCTATTTCCGCTACTTCGAAACCGCCCGCATGACATACTTCCAGCGACTGAACGCCCCGGAGTTCATGAGCCGCAACCCGCTCGGCCCCATCCTGGCTTCAACCGCCTGCCGTTTCCGGGCGGCCCTGGAATTCCCCGATCTGCTTTCGGTCGGCGCCCGCATCGCCCGGGTCGATTCGGACCGCTTCGTCATGTTCTACGCGCTGTACAGCCAGCGGCTGGAGAGGCTCGCGGCCGAGGGCGAGGGCACGATCGTCTGCTTCGACTACCGCGAAAACCGCAAGGCCCCGCTGCCGGAAGAGCTCAAACGAAAGATCGCGGCGCTGGAAGCCGGCTGAGCGCTTCCAAGTCAGGCTTTTTTTCTGTGGGAGCGGCTTCCAGCCGCGATCGAATCGTGGCTGGAAGCCACTCCCACAAAAATTTGAACTTGCTCGCTGACAAACCGCTGCCGCAGGCGGCGTGCAACGCTGCCGATGAAGTGGAATCCTTCTTCCGCGGGAGTTCTTTTCCGGCGAAACCGCGATAATCGTGGCTGGAGCCACCTCCGCCGAAGTAGCCTGGTTGCGAAGGCCGGGAGCCACTCCCACACGGGCGACACTTCATTACCGCCAGGATGACGACGTGCGCCATAACCCTCTTCTTATGAGCGCTGATAGAGGACCTCGCCGTTCACGAGGGTCATCTCCACGGGCACCCCGTGCCATTGAGCCGCAGGCACGGCGAACAGGTCCTGCGCGAAGACCGTGAGATCCGCCCGGAATCCGGGGCAGATGCGTCCCGCCCGGTCCTCCCGCCCGGAGACCCAGGCCGGCATCGCCGTAAACCCCTTGAGGCTCTCCTCGAGCGAGAGCCGCTGGTCCGGGAACCACCCCCCCGCCGGCTCCCCCTCGGGTGTCTGGCGGGTGACCGCCGCCTGGAGCCCCAGAATGGGATCCAAGGGCTCGACCGGTGCGTCGGAGCCGAAGAGGAGCGGAATGCCCGCATCAAGGAGCTTGCGCCAGGCATAGCCGGTCCGGCAGCGTGCCGCCCCCCAGCGTTTTTCGGCCACATACCAATCGGTCGCGACAAAGCGCGGCTGCACCGAGCCCACGATGCCCAGTTCGCTGAAAAGGCTCAAGTCCCCCGGCCGATAGACCTGCACGTGCTCGATGCGATCCCGCCGGGCTCCGGGAACGCTCTTCCGGGCAGCGGCGATGGCCGTCAGGCAGTGGGTGACCGCCTTGTCGCCGATCGCGTGGATCCCCACATGGAAGCCGCGGCGGTAGGCGAGCTCGATTTTTTCCTGCAGGACGGACAGCTCCAGCACCGTCAGACCCGAGTTGCCGGGCTCGTCCGTATAGGGTGCGTGCAGCAGCGCGGTGCCCGCCCCCAGGGAGCCGTCGGCATAAAGCTTCATGTGCCCGGCCCAGAGCCGCTCGCTCCCCTGACCCGGCCGGACCCCGCGGCCGGCCGCCTCGTCCAGATCCTCGGGGGGCAGCAGGTGATAGACCCGCACCTTGAGGGCGCCTTCGCGGTCCAGGGCGTCGAAGGCCTCCCACTGCTGCAGGCGCTCGCAGGTATGCACCCCGGTGATCCCGAGCCGCAGGGCATGCTCCTGGGCCAGGAGCGCCGCCCGCCGGCGCTCCTCCAGGCTGGGGACGGGGATCACCTGTTCGATCAGGTAGCGCAGCTCGCGCAGCATCCCCGTCGGCTCGCCGCTCGCCGGGTCGCGGTCGATTTTGCCGCCCGCCGGGTCCGCCATCCCCCGGGTGATCTGCGCGGCGGCCAGGGCCCGCGAGTTAACCCATTGGCTATGGCCGCAGGCCCGGACCATCATGACGGGGTTTTCCGGCGCGATGTCGTCCAGATCCCGGCGCTGCGGTTCGCGTTTCTCCTCCCAGCAATGGTGGTTCCACCCCCGCCCGAGGATCCAGTCCCCGGGCGCGCAGCAGCGCACCGCGTCCCGGATCCGCTCCCGGCAGGCGGCGAGCGAGGGGAGATCGCGCAGATCCACCCGCTGCAGGTGCAGCCCATAGCTCAAAAAATGGCAGTGGCCGTCCACCAGCCCCGGCGTGACCAGCCGGCCCGGCAGATGGATCTCCTCGGCCGTGGCCCCGAGCGCCGCGCGCACCTCGTCGTTGGAGCCCGCAGCACGGATCAGGCCGTTATCGATCGCCACCGCCTCCGCCCACGGCCGCTCAGGGTCACCGGTAAACACCTTCGTCGAAAGCAGTGCCAGTGTCACGCCTACCTCCCGTTCATGAGTTTCTGGTGGTGCCCCCCTTGCGACACCTTCCAGGCAAGCTGATTCCTTTTCTGTGCGAGTCCCGCCGGGGC
>JBFYWX010000141.1:0-11032 GCA_041310825.1 Desulfobacteraceae bacterium
GGCCTTGATCCGGTTGGAGTCGAAGGTCTGCAGGATGAGGCCCCTCAGCTCCTCGCTCATCCGCATGATCTCGAAAATCCCGATCCGGCCGCGGTAGCCCGTCTGGAAGCATTTTTCGCAGCCGACCGCCTTGAAGATGGCGGCGTTCGCAAACTGCTCGGGCCGCACCCCGATGCTCTGGAGATAGACCTTCTGCGGGCTGGTGGGCTGCTTGCACTCCCGGCAGAGCATGCGCACCAGGCGCTGGGCGAAGACGGCCAAGACCGAGGAGGAGATCAGAAAGGGCTCCACCCCGATGTCGACAAGGCGCGTGATGGCGGAAGGCGAGTCGTTGGTGTGCAGGGTCGAGAAGACGAGGTGCCCGGTCAGGGCCGACTGTACGGCGATATCGGCCGTCTCTTTGTCGCGGATCTCGCCGATCAGGATCACGTCCGGGTCCTGGCGCACGATCGAGCGCAGGCCGCGGGCGAAGGTGAGATCGATCTTGGGGTTGACCTGGATCTGGCTGATGCCCTTCATCTGGTATTCGACCGGGTCTTCGATCGTGATGATGTTGATGCCCGGCTTGTTGATCGACTGCAGGATCGCGTAGAGGGTCGTGGTCTTGCCGCTGCCGGTCGGGCCGGTGACGAGGATGATTCCGTTCGGTGAGGCGGCCAGCTTCTGGAACAGTTCGAGCCGGTCGGCAGCGAGCCCGAGGTCCTGGAGCTCGAGCAGCGAACCGGACTTGTTCAACAGCCGCAGTACCAGCCGCTCGCCGAAAGAGGTCGGGATGGTGGAGACGCGCACATCGATGTCCTGGTCCCCCACGCGCACGTCGAAGCGCCCGTCCTGGGGCAGGCGCTTCTCGGCGATGTTCATCTTGGACATCACCTTGACGCGCGAGATGAGCGCGGGCTGGATCCACTTGGGCGGGGTCAGCAGATCGTAAAGAATCCCGTCCACGCGGTAGCGCACGGTGAAGCTGTTCTGGTAGGGCTCGAAGTGGATGTCGCTCGCGCGCGCTTTGATCGATTGGGAGATGATGTGGTTGACAAGCTTGATGACCGGCGCGTCGCTCGTGTCGTCCAACAGGTCGGCGGTCTCCTCGATCTCGTTCAAGATGGAGCTGCTGTTCTCCTGCATGTCCTCCACGAGCTGCTGCGCCGAGTCCCGGCGCAGGTCGTACTGCAGGTTGATGGCCGATAGAATGGCCTCCCGTGTCGCGAGCACGAGCCGGTGATCGGGCGCGTCTAACTGGCGGACCAGGTCGTCCAGCGCCTGAAAATCGAGCGGGTCGCGTACCGCGATCACCCAACCCGCGTCGCACACCGGCCGGCCCGGTTCGGCCCCGGTCGAGGCGTTCAGGCCGCAGTCGACCGCGCTGATCGGCCGGCGGCAGCTCAGGGGCACCATGGCGTGTTTTTTTAAAAATAGGATGGGGACCTTGTCCAGCACCTCGGTATCGATGTCGTTCAAGGGCAGCTTCGGCCAGAAGGGAATCTCGTACTGGACACTCAGCGCCGCGAGCAACTGCGGCTCGGAGATGGCCTTCTGCTGCAGGAGGATCTCGCCCAGGTTCCCCCCCTTTTCGGTCTTGAACTGTCGGGCGGCGGCAAGCGCCGCCGGATCGAGCCCGAAACGGGTGGTGATGATGTCGGCCAGCTGATTCATGGTGGCAATCGAACTCAGTTTAAATCCTCACGGTAGAGTTTGATATCCCCGCCCTTGAACGGGGCTGGGGGGACGACGTCATTCAGTTTTTTTTCGGACAAAAGCTTGTCGGCCTCCTCGGGGCTCTTTACGACCCGGGGGGTGATGAAGACGTAGAGATTGGTCTTCTGGTTGGCGTTGCTCTGGGTCTTGAAAAGCCAGCCGAGAATCGGGATATCTCCCAGGCCGGGCACCTTGGTTTCGTTCTCGTTGCGGTTGTCGTCGATCAGGCCGCCGATGACGACAGTGTGGTTGTCCTTGACCAGCACGGTGGTGTCGATCGTGCGTTTCTGGGTGACCGGCCGCGTGGCCGCTTCGCCGGTGGTCGCGGTGGCGAGCCGGTCGAGACTCGTCACCTCCAGCGACAGCTTCATGCGCACGTTGCGCCCTTCCGACACATGGGGGGTGATCTTGAGGATTTTGCCCACATCCTTGTACTCGAAGGATTCGAAGGTGCCCCCGGAGACGTCCGTGGTGGCGCGGGTTTGGAAGGGGCGGTTCTCGCCCACCGTGATGCGGGCCTCTTCGTTGTCGGTCGTCAGGATCTGGGGTGTTGAGAGGATCTTGAAGTTGTCGTCCCGCTTGACCGCATTGATGATGGCCGACACGTTGGAGAGGGTGAGCCCGCCGAAGGTGAAGGGCTCGGTGAGAACCCCGAGGGCCAGGCCGCTCCCGATGGAGGTGAGAGGGTTCAGCAGTCCGGCCGACGAGCCGAACTTGCCGCCGTAGGCCATCCCCTGGTTGTTCACGTTGGTTTGGTCGAAGAGCTGCCACTGGACGCCGAGATCGAAGCTCGTCGTCGCGTTCACCTCCATGATCAGTGATTCGATGTAGACCATGGAACGAGGGATGTCGAGCTTCTTGATCACGCCTTCTACGACCTCGTAGTCCTCCTTGTCGGCCATGATGATCAGGCTGTTGGTGGCCTTGTCGGCGTTGATCTGGACCTTGCCCATTACAACGGCGGTCGGCCCCCGGGTGCTTGCAGTTGCGGCCGCCCCTCCGGCCCCGCCGACGGCCCCTGTTCCGGCCTGCTGCGAAGGGATCTCCTGGAGCACCTTGGCCAGGTCCTCGGCATTGGCGTGCTCGCAGGTGTAGACATGGATCTTGCCCTTCCCGCGCGGGGTCTCCTTGTCGATCATGGCGATCAACTGCTTGATGCGCAGGGTGTCCACCTCGCTGGCGAGCATCACGATGGTGCTGGTGCGCTCGTCGGCCACGATGACCGGCTGCTTTTCAGCCAGGGCCGCCTGGGTGCGGGGTGCGGTGGCGGTCTTGAAGAGGTTGGTGAGCAGGGTGACGAGCTTCGTGGCATCGGCGTAGTGGAGCGGGATGACCGAAATCTGCTGCCCGGTCCCGGGTTGGTCGATTTGTTTCAGGATCTTCAACAGCCGCTGGATGTTCGACTGCACGTCGGTGATGATGACGGTGTTGGCCGGTGCGTAGCCTAAAATGACGCTGGCCTTGGAGACGAGCGGGGTGAAGAGCCGCTTGATCTCCTCGGGGTCGGCGTACTTGAGCGGGATGAGCTGGGTGACGACCCGGTCCTCGGGATGGGCTTTTTCGAGCTCGAGCAGGGTCTGGATGTTCATGGAGCGGGCCGCGGGGGACGGGACGATTTTCACCACGTCCCCGGCCTTGACCGCAGCGAACCCGTACACGTCGAGCACGGACTCGAAGACCCGGTAGGCCTCATCCAGCGAGATGCGCGCCGGGGAGATGATGGTGACCTTGCCCTTGACGGCGTTGTCGACCACAAAATTCGTGCCCGTGAGCTCGCTCATGAACTTGATGAAGAGGCCGATGTCGACGTTGTTGAAGTCGATCGAGACGAACTGCTCGCCCGGTGGGTCCGGTGCGCCGCCGCCCGCGGTCTGTGCGGCGCTCGCGCCGCCGAGGCAAAGCAGAATGCCGAGGATGAGCGCCGTCCATACGCTCGTCGCGCGTCCGATCGGATGTCTGAATGGCATAGGTGCTCCTGTATGCGGCGTGGCCGCGGCTAGTCGATCTTGTACTCGAGCGTCTCTTCGCGCCCGCGGCGTTTGATGTTGACCTGGATCGGGCCATCTAAGGAAAGCCCCCCGAACACGCTCATGGCATCCTCGACGGAGGCGACCGTCTGGCCGTTGACCCCGGTGATGACATCGCCGTTGCGCAGCCGCAACCTGCGGAAAATGGCGTTCGGCTTGATCGCGGTGATGGAGATGCCGGCAGGGCGTCCGTCTTCGATGTGCGGGCGGAACGTGGCCTGGTTCAACAGGTCGCCGATGTTTTCGATGGCCTGTGCGATCTGCTCGGATGGGATTTCGACCTCCTGGGCCGGTTCCGCAGGTCCCATCCGGGGGGTGGGGGCGGCTTCCGCCACGGCGGCCCCCGGCCCCGATGCGCGTGTGACGCCGGGCTCTTCCATGGCCAGGACCTCGTCCCGGCCGTTCACGGTCAACACCACCCGGTGGCGCAGGACCAGTTTGACGAGCGCGTTCTGGACCGGGTCTCCCGGGCGCAGGAGTTGCTGCTCGCGGCTCTTCTGGTCTTCGATCACCGCGAACGCCTGTCCGTCCGGGCCGGTCACCGTGCCCCAGAGCTTGAGCTTCAGCGCGGTCTGCTTGAGCTTGTCCACGTCGAGCGCTGCGGGATCGCTCTTGGCGGCGTCGCCCAGGGCCTGCTTTCCGCTGTTGAATAGGTTGCGATCGACGATCGACTGAACGTCGGCGAGGCTTCCGACCGGGGCCGGGCCGCTGGTTACCTCCTGCGGCCCGGAGGCGGGTGGGGCCGGGCCGACGTCGAGCCCCGCCGTCACCACGGCGTAGAAGATGGCCACTCCGAAATAGATGCCGACCGCGGCCAACAGCAGATGGACGATCATAATGATTCGATTCGCCATAGAGGGTCACCATATCCGATCCCGTCGGCGCCATCCAACATCAGGCCCCGGCGGCTTCCGCGCGGTGCTAATTCAACGCGACCGCGGGCGCGTTTAGCGGACCGGTTACTTTAAACGGGATCGCGGCCCGCCGCCGCATCAAGGCCGCCGGCAGGCTCCCTTCCACCTTGGCCATGAAGGCATGATGCGGGCTGATGCGACCGGTCAAGTTCAAGGCCCCCGCCCCGGCCGAAGGCCCGAGCGCGAGCGTGCCCGAGAGCTCCGCGTCCAACTCGCTGCCCCGGAGGCGACCGTTTCGCAAGAGGAGTGTCCGGTTCTGGAGGCTTACGTCGGCATCGACGGTCCTGAAGCTGAAACGCTTCTGGTCGAAGAGCGGGCGGGCCAATTCGACCTGGCCGTCGGCCACACGGATCTTGCCGGTCAGGACCCCCTCCGCGCTGAGCGCCAGGCTTCCCTCCAGTCGGCCGGAGAGCCGGCTGCCGTAGACCTCCTGCAGCGCGGGCAGACGCTCCAAAAGCACGCCGGTCCACTGCGCCTGCAGAGCGACGAGGGGAATCTTACCCCGCGCGTGCACCTCCGCCGTGCCGCTGACCTCGCCCTCGGCGGCCGACCCCTCGAAACGGTAGCGGGTGATCTCCTGCACCAGGGTGAGCAGCTCGGGGGCGATCCGCAACCGCTCCATCCGCACCAGGTCGACGCCCGTGCGGGAAACGCTTACCCCCGTGAGCTCGAGACCCGGCGGCAGGGCCGGCCGGACGTCGTTGACCGTCACGGACAGGCCCGGCACCCCGGCGGCCAGCCGGTAGGCCGTGTGCGCCCGCAGCGCCTCGGATGGAAACCCGATGTAAAGGCACACCGCCAGGACACCCACCAGGTAGGCTGCGATCCAGGCTCGTCTCGCGGCGGCGCTCATGGGGAGCTCCTCAAGTCTCCAGCGTGTCAACTTGCAGAATGGCGTCGAGCAGCCCCTCCTTCTGATCCCGGCGGGTGATGGAGAGCTTGGTGACCGAGACCAGGTTGCGGGAGGATTCGACCCCGTGGATGTAACCCGCCAGCTGCTCGAGCGTGACCCCCTCGAGTTTCATTTCGACGCGTGAGAGCGTGAAGGGGCTGTTTTTCTGCTCGAGTCTCGTCGGCCGCATGTAGCTCACCCGCTCTTTGACCCGGGTCTGCCCGGCCAGCTGGTCCAGAAACGAGAAGAGGGTGAAGTTCTTCTCCCGCTGCCGGAATCGGCCTTCCGCCGCGTGGGAGCGGGATTTGACCGCCGCCACTTCGGACTGGAGCTGGTGCATGTGGGCGAGGATGGCGGCCTTGGCCTGGACGCTGCGCCGCAGCTGGCTCCGGTGCTCGAAGATCGGAACGATCAGGAGCTGGATCAGGGCGAAGAGCACCAACGCGCCGCCGCCGGCCGCCACGATTATTTTTTCACGGCGGCTGAGCTTGTTGAGGTTAACATGCTTGAGGACCGAGTCAATGGTCATTTTCATGGCGGCATCCTCGGCCGGACCCTAGAGATCCACTTTGAGCTGGAAGTTGACTTCCTTGCCCGTGCGATCGGTGTTGGCGGAGCTGATGGTGACCTTCTTGAACCCCGGGACCCGCTCCAGATGCCCCTTGATCTCATCCACCGTGTTGAAACCGCCCGTGGTGCCGGAGATCAGGACCGTTTCGGGCCCGACCACCATGCGGTCGAACACGACGGCGATGGCATCGGGGATGGCGTTGCTGATGTTTTGGAGCACCTCGATGCTGTGGAACGCGGCGCCGCCATCGCTCCCGGCCGCGGTGCTTTTGCGAAGCTCCTGGAGATGGGCCTGCATCTGGCGGTACGGATCGACGATGCTCTTCACCTCCGGAAAGGTGGACGTGAAGACCGCGGCGATGCGGGCATCCAGGCCGGCAGCCTGCCGCTTGAGCACAAACGCCTGGGTAAGCACGGCGGCGAGCATCAGGACCAGCACGGCCGCCGCCAGAAGCCCGGTCCGCACCAGGCTCTCCCGGTAGCGCGCGATCAGCTTGCGTCCGGGAAATCCGCTGCGATGGAAATTCAGACTCTCCAGGCCCTCGATCTCCCCCATCGCCAGGGCCAGAGCGCCGTTCATCTGCATGGGGTCCCATTCCGTTTCCTCGCCTTCCGTGGGGGCGAGATTGAGCATGGGACGCAGATCGGCTGACTGCAATTCGACCGGAAGCGACCGCGCCAGGCGCTCCCGCTCGATCCCGGCGGTCCCGTCGCCGGTCAGAAACAGCCGGGGGAGCGCCTCCGGCCGGTCCGATGTTTCCTGCAGGGCGCCCAGGATCGTGCGCACATGGATCGCCACAGCCCGCTCGCGCGCGGCCGGATCGGCCGGCAGGGCAACGCAGCGCACCAGGCGGATCCGGTCGGCGGTGAGCACCGTGATGGAGCCGAAGCCCTCGCCGATATCGGCGCACAGGCAGATCTCCTCCGGTCCCTGGTGCCGGCCGATGCTCACCGCGACCGGCAGACCGCTCAGGGTGATGCGTTCGGGGTCGATCCCCGTATGCGCCAAGGCCTCCAGGATGGGGGCCAGCCGTTCGCGTTCCACGGCGGCGGCCATCACCTCCGTCTGGGGCTCATCGCCCGAGCGGCTGTCGACCACGGTAAAGTCGATCAGGCGCTCGGCGGCCGCCTGCGGGAGATGGCTTTCCAGCTCCAGGGGCAGGATCATCCGGATCTTCTGGATGTTGGCGAAGGGGACCTGGAGATTGCGGCAGGAGAAAAGGGAGGCCGGCACACAGACGGCGCAGTCGGTGTCGGCGCCGATCAGCTCGGCGCGTACGGTATCGAGCGCCGCCGCCAGGCCGCCGCCCTCGGGTGGCTCGGCCTCGATCGGGACCACCCGGTGGGCCAGGATGCGGCTGTCCCGCAGGCTGCTCTTGACCAGGACCGCGCACACGCGGTGGGTCCGGATGTCCAGGCCGAGTACTTTGCGGCTCATCGTCAGTTCACCCGCCAGTCGAGGATGCGGCAGGTCCATTTGCCGGTTGTAGGTGCCTTGACCCGCTCAAGCACGGCCTTGACGGTGGTGGCCGCATCGGCGACCCGGGCGGTCGACTCCACGCGGAACAGGTCGCTTGCGGTCACAATCAGCTTGGGGTCGAGCTTGAGGTCGGCCATGCCGGGAACCTGCCGGAACCAGTTGGGGTCGTTCATATCGACGGTTTGCTTGCCGGAGATGACATCGCGGCGCAGTTCGTCAAGGGTTTCCGCCAACTCTTCGCTCTCGGCCGGCAGCAGGGCGAAGAGCACCGGGAGCTCGGCCGTGGCGATGTTGATGCGCCCGGGAAAGGTGATCCCTGCGCCCTCGCCGGGGGCGGCGCCGTGGACCGTCAGAAAGCTCGCGATCCCCGGCGTCTGGGGGGTCCCGTGGAAAAGCTCCGGGGTGATGCCCTTGATCAGAAGGAGATCGTTCAGGTCCGGAATCGGAGCATTGCGGGCGGGGTAGGGCGGCTGCCGGCTTCCATAGTAGCTCGTCTCCGCACCGCTCAGACCCGTGATGGCGTCGTCGTCGCCTCGGTCGAGCCAGTCCTTCAGGGAGTTGATGATGGCGGCCGGCTCGCTGTCGTCCCGCAGTTCGATTTTAGGATCCCTTCGGTCGGCGTAAAACTGGAGAAACCGCTCCCAGAGGGCCCGCTGGGGTTCGTTGAACTGCCGGGTGTCCGGATACGCGACCAGCGCGTTCACCTGGATCCTCCCCAGCTCGTCGAAGATGCCGACGGACACGGTGCCCTCTTCGAACGGGAGCTCTTTCAATACCTCGTCTATTTTCAGCGGGTCCGCCCAGTCATCCAGGACCGAATCGGTCGTGTTGTCGGCCTTGTCCTTGGCGAGGATGGCCATGGCCGCATGCACGCCGGCGGCCGCCATCTGACTCATGGTCAGGTGGTCCCGGCCGGCGGCGGCGTTGGTCAGCGCAAACCGCGCCCGCCGGTTGTATTCCAGCGTGGCCGCCACCAAAAGGGTCATCACCGACAGCGTGACCAAGAGGGCGATGCCGCGTGGGTTCCGCAGAATGGCGGGGGCTGTCCCGTTCATGGTCAGGCCTGTTTGCCGCGGACGAACGGCAGCCTCACCGCCGTCTGGAAAAGGGCGGTTTCATCGCCGCTCCCGATTTCAAGGCGCACCAGAACCATCGCCGGGGTGGCATGACCGTATCGGTCGGCGTCCGAATCCCAGCTCTCACTCTCGGTGCCGTCCCCGGCGATGTAAGTGAATGCCAAGGATTTGACGTTCGCGCACAGGGCCGGGTCCAGGCTGTTCTCCTCGAACCGCGGATACGGAAACAGATGGTCGGCGCGCCGCAGCACCGCCACCCCGTCACGGCGAGTCTGAACGTAGTAGACGATTTGAGCGATGCCGGACTCCCGGGCGGCGGGTTCCAGCGGTACATGCGAACGGCTGCTCATTTGAAGCGAAGCAAAGCGTGTGCCACCCGCCGCCTCTACTGTCCCCAGAAAGCGGTAGGGATCCGGCGGATCGGAGACGCCCGGCGGTTTGTAGAACGGACGAGCGAGAATGAAGACATTTTCCAGGTCGGCGGTGATCTGGCCGAGCGCGCTCTTGCCCATTTCGAAAAGGGCGGCGCCGGTATCCAGCCGCTCGGTGGTTGAAAAGACCATATTGAACGACCCCAGGACCGTGGTCACCACGATCCCCAGAATCGCCATCGCCACCAGGATTTCGAGCAGGGTGAAGCCGCTGCGTTTGTTAGTAACGAGTAACGAGTAACGAGTAACGAGTTTAGGTACGAGTAGCGACTGACAGGACACGAGAAACGGCGAAGCGATCCCTATGCGCAAAAGCGGGAGCACCGGCAGCGCATTCGTTCTCGAGGAGCTGGCTTTCAAAGTCGCTTGACTCACGATGTTTGTCCCGGTTTTTTTTTAACTCGTTACTCGTTGCTCGTTACTGTTTTTCAGTCTCTTCTAAAACGGTACGTCCGGAAGCCGTAGGTGTATTCGCCCTCGTTGAGGTTTACCCGGACCTCGATGCGCTTGATATCACGTGCAAACTCCCTTCCCAGGCTGGGGGCAGTCACCTCCTCGGCCGTGATCCGCCAGCGGTAGCCGGGGAGCTCCGGGCCGAAGTCGCCCTCGTCGGAGGCCGGTTGGGGCCGGGCCGGATCTTCCCAGCGCGCCAGGGCGCTGCGGGCGAGCAGCGGGGCCTGGGTCATGAACCGGGACTCGATGGTCATGGCGATGGTCTGCGAGTGCAGCCGGTAGACACTCAGCAGGACGATCGCGAGGATGCCGAGCGCAATCATCACCTCGAGCAGGCTGAAGCCGCGCTGCCCGGCCTTCCACCGCATTTTTGGCCCGGCGCGCCGCGGGAGTCGTGAGCGGGCCATGGCACTTACCGCAGTTCGTCGAAGCCGATCAGGCGGTCGAAAATCCGCACCTGGGACAGAAAAGGCTCCACGAGAAACGAATGGGCCCTTTCCCCATTCACCAGGTGGATCAAGACCTGATCCGAACGCCCGCCGGGGTGAAAGCGGATCTCCACCCGTCCGGCCGTAATCCGGCCCCGCAGCGGGAACTCCACCGCGCCCACGGCCCCCCCGCCGGGCGGGCGTCTGGCGCCGGCGGCGGCCCGGGCGGCCTGCTCGGGGGTCATGGCCGCTGATGTGGCCCAGATGCGGCCGGTCTCCAGGTCGATGTGCAGGAGCTGGAGCCGGTGGGTGCGCACGGCCTCCTCGCGCATCGTATTCAGGGTCGCTATCAGCCAGCGGCTGTCCTTTTTGGAGTCGTCCAGCAGAACCGAGCCCTCGAAGCGGGGTACGGCGAAGAAGAAGACGATCCCGATCAGGGCCATGACCACGATCAGCTCGAGCAGGGTCAGGCCGCTGGACTTACTCGATGTCCCAGTTGTTGATGTCTTTGTTCTCGTTTTCACCGCCCGGAACACCGTCAGCCCCGTAAGAGATGATGTCGAAATCCCCCTTCAACCCCGGGGCCAGGTAGACGTAGTCGTTGCCCCACGGGTCCTTGGGCACCTTGCCCTTTTCCAGGTAGCCGCCCTGACGCCATTTTTTCGGGATGACGCCGGATTCCGGAAGCTGCACCAGGGCCAGAAGACCTTGCTCGGTGCCGGGGTAAATCCCGCTGTCGAGCTTGTAGAGTTTAAGCGCGGTTTCCATCGCGGCGATGTCCATCTTGGCCCGCACCTGCTTGGCCTCGTCCGGCCGGCCCATCAGTTTCGGGGCGACGTACATGGCGAGGATCCCCAGGATGATGATGACGACCATGATCTCGATCAGGGTGAATCCCCTATCGCCGGTCGCTCTCAATCGCCTCAAGGTCCCGGCACGGCCTTCCGGCCGCGCCGGACCCTTCGAGTGCCCCACCCTCTGACGGGTCCGAGCTTCATGATTGGAGAATAGTTCCTGGCGGCTCTCGCAAAAACGGCCTCCGATCGGGAGGATAACCTGGGAAATC
>JBFYWX010000160.1:0-3699 GCA_041310825.1 Desulfobacteraceae bacterium
ACCCCAGACAGTTCCTGCAAACTCTACTGACCGCAGACACGCCAACTGCGCAGGCCGCACTTTACAACAACTCAAGCTGATGCCTTGATAATCGAGACTTCAATAGGGGCTAAACTGTTACCTATTTTTCCCTAGGGCTTCTGGTCTTCTCCTTCATCGGGCTGCATGTCCTCAAGGGCCTGTTCGACCGCATCACGGCGATCTCGCAGGCCATGAGCGGCGCGGCGGGGCCCGCCGGCGCTCCGGCCACGACCGCCGTGGACGAACTGCATGCGATTGCCGACTCGTTTCAAAACGTGAAGGCCCAGTTCACACGCGCCCTGGAAGAGCTGGAGAAAAAGTCCGCCGATCTCTCCGTGCTCAAGGACCTCTCGGAACTGTGCGCGGTCACCTTCGACCCGGATGAAATCCTGCACATCACGTTGGAGCGGGCCTTGCTGCTCACGGCCTCGGACCTGGGTTCGGTGCTCATGCTCGAGGGCTCCGACCCGCGACGCTTCGTGGTCAAGGCGACCATCGGACTGGGGCGTTTCGCCAGTCCCGGGGAGCGGGTCGATTTCGATTCCAGCATCGCCAAGTACGCCGTCCTGAACAAGGCCCCGCTGGTGGTGGAGGACATCGAGAAGGACAAGCGCTTCGGGCGCGTGAACCACGAGCACTACGGCACCCACTCCTTCGTTTGCATGCCGATCAAGACCAGCCGGGAGGTCATCGGCGTCCTGACCGTGTCCAGCCGCCACCTCCAGCGGGTGTACGGCCCGGGGGATGTGGACCTGCTCACCCCGCTGCTCAGCAACGCCGCCTTCACCTACGAGAACCTGCGATTGCTTCGGCTCAGCGAGCGCGCCGAGGCCCAGCGGTGCACCCTCGACCGGCTGGTGAAAATCCTCAACTCGAGCTTCCGCGACAACGAGCTCATGCACGCGGCACTCCAAGAGCTGCACGGCGCGGTCGCCTTCGAAGTGGCGTTTGTCTGCACCCGCACGCCCCATGAACCCGGGGTGGTCCAGGTCCGGGAGATGGTCGGCAGCGTGGGCTGCCGCCTGCGCCGGCACACGCCCTACACGGTGCAGGGCAGCCTGGTCGAGAAGGCGCTGCAGCAGGAGTCGCTGATGCTCCTGGACGAAGAGGCCTCCATCCAGCCCCTGCTGGGCGACCAGTGGACGGTCGAACTCGGCTGCGGCAGCTGCCTGCTGGCCCCTTTAAAGACGGGGGGCATGGTGTTCGGGATGCTGGTAATGGCCGGGCGCCGGCGGGAGTCCTTCGTCGAGGCCCGGGACCTGGTGGCCTGGGCGGCCGGCGGCATTGCGCTGGCCATCGACCGCAACCGCCTGTTGTCCGCCGTGGTCAAGCGGGACCGGGAAATCGACGCCATTCGCCAGGTGGGGACCGCCCTGGCCTCGTCCACCTTCGACATGCGCAAGGTCTTGAACTACACCCTGGACATGGTGCGCGAGGTGATCGACGTGGAGGCGGGCTCGGTGCTCTTCCTGCAGGATCAGGAGCTCGAGGTGGCGGTCGCCTTCAACAGCCACCCGGTCGCCTCCGCCAAAAGCCGGCTGACCCTGGGGCAGGGTATCGCCGGCACCGTCGCGGCCCGCGGCGAAGCGCTGATGGCGAACGAAATCAACGAGGCTTCGCCGTTTTTACCGGCTCTCGGCGAGGCCTCGGGGGCCCCCGCGCGCTCCGCGCTGTGTGTACCGATGATCTCCCAGGGACGCGTGATCGGGGTGATCGAGGTCGTGAACAAGATCAACGGCAATTTCGACACCAACGACCGCGACCTGCTCCAGGCCATCGCGGCGTCGGTCTGCATTGCGCTGGAGAATGCGCGGCTTTACAAGGAGACGGTCGCCGCGGCGGAGCACGAGCGCGACGTGCGCCGCATCTTCCAGAAATTCGTACCCAAGCATGTGATCGACACCATCCTGCACGCGGAGGGCGACGAGCGGCCGGTGGTCGAGGAGTTGAAGACCATCACCTTGCTGAACGTCGACATCCGCGGCTTTTCCGACATTGCCCGGCGGATCGGGCCCCGCAACACCGTGCAATTACTGAACCGGTTCTTCACGGTCATGGGCGGCATCGTCTTCGCGCACCACGGGATCGTGGACAAATATCTGGGGGACGGCTTTCTGTCGATTTTCGGGGCGCCGGCGACCAGCGGCGGGGACGCCGACCATGCGGTCGCCGCCGCGCTCGAAATGCGCCGCGAGCTCGATGGTGTGAACCGCACCCTTCAGGAGCAGCTCGGTCACAGCGTCGGCATGGGCATCAGCATCCACACCGGCGAGGTGGTGGCCGGGAACATCGGGTTCGAAAAAAAAATGGATTACACCGTGAGCGGCGATGCGGTCAACATCGTCTTCCGCCTGCAGGCGTTGGCCAAGACCTGCGCCTCCGGGGTCCTGGTCTCCGAAACCACCCTCCAGGCGCTCTCCTCGCGCCCCATCGTCCGGGCGCTGACGCCCCTGCCGGGAGCACTGGTCGAACTCGGCGGGCTGGGCGCGTACGAGCTGATCAGCGAAGCGGCCCCGAAGCCGGCCGCGGGCGAAACCGCCTCCCCGGCGGCCTCGGCCCTGACGGCCGCACCGGTTTCACCTTGACAAACCGCTGGGTTCCTTTTAGGGTCTGACTCCGCTCGCCGTGCGCGAGGTAAAACCGCCGACCGAGGAGCCCATGCCGCCTGCATTCCCCGATTCGCTCAAAGGCCACTTCCTGATGGCCATGCCCGGCATGGCCGACCCCAATTTTTCCCAGACCGTGACCTGCATCTGCGAGCACAGCGCGGAGGGGTCGATGGGCATCATCGTCAACCGGCGGCACGACCTGCTTTCGGTCAAGGACATCTTCGATGAACTCGGCATCGGCGGCGCGCTCCAGGCCGAGGCCGTTCCGGTGCACAGCGGCGGGCCGGTGCACCCGGGGGAGATTTTTATTTTGCACGGCCCCCCGTTTGCGTGGGAGGGCTGCTTGAAGGTGACCGCCACCCTCGCCCTGAGCACGACGCGAGACGTGTTGGAGGCGATTGCCCAGGAACGGGGCCCTGCGGCGTTTCTGATCAGTCTGGGCTGCGCCGGCTGGGGGCCGGGCCAACTCGAGATGGAAATCCGGGAGAATGCCTGGCTGACCCATCCCGTGTTCGACGAGAACATCTTCGTCGTGCCGGTCGCAGAGCGCTGGGAGGCCGGCATACGCCGGATCGGCATCAGTCCGACGCGGTTGTCGGACATCGCCGGCCACGCCTGATCCGGTTCAGACACGCACGAGACACTTGGTCTTGGGCCGTTTGCGCTTGAGGCAGGCTTTGTCGCCGCGGGCGAAGGCGCAAACCTTCGGGTTGTGATATTCTTTGCAGTTTTGCGGGTTTGAGAGCGGGCACTCAGGATGCTTTTCGGACATGCCGCGGGTTCCCCTTACGAGCGCCGGCGTCCACGCAGGCCTCTGGAAGTCCCGCGCTCTTTCCCATGCCAGTTGTGACTTTCAGTATAGCATAGATCGGTCGGCCCCACAAGGCGGGGGCGGCCCGGCGAAAGATCCGCCGCCGGCGAGCGCTTCAGGCGGCGCGTGGCCGGGCCGGTGACAGGAAAGACTATGGACGGCTGCGAACATCAAAAGCAACGCCTGCTGGCGCTGAATGACGGCTTGCGGTCGCTTTTTCGCTCGGCCAACGCCATCCCCGGGCTGACCGACCACCGA
>JBFYWX010000183.1:0-2992 GCA_041310825.1 Desulfobacteraceae bacterium
GAGTTCTTGCCCGACTGGCGCACGTGGGGGATCTCGATCAGCTCGAAGGCGGCCTCGTGCATGGCGGCCTTGAACTCCTTGTAGCGCTCCCAGTCGCAGTAGGCCTTTTTGACCACGATGCTGC
Source organism: Desulfobacteraceae bacterium (assembly GCA_041310825.1). Lineage (GTDB taxonomy): Bacteria > Desulfobacterota > Desulfobacteria > Desulfobacterales > SpSt-501 > SpSt-501. The sequence goes on from JBFYWX010000183.1 coordinate 125, forward strand.
CCTTGAGCAGCAGCCGCTCGAGCACCTTGCGGATGTCGAACTGGGCGTGGCGCGCATCCCGCACGCCGATTGCGACATTTTCGAAATCGCAGAAAACGGCCAGATTTTCGGTTTCCGGTTTTTTGCTCATCGGATTCTCCCAGGATGCCTTCGGCAAAATGTTGAAAAACGGGTGTCAGCTCATTCCGCCCCGGCGTTGATCAGGCCGAGGAAACGCTCGCCATACTGCTCCGCCTTGCGTTCGCCCACCCCGCTGACCTGGAGCAGCTCCACCCGGTTGGAGGGCTTGAGCGCCGCCATCTCCCGCAACGTCCTGTCGTGAAACACGACGTAGGGCGGCACCCCCAGCTCTCTGGAAATCTCCAACCGCAGGGATCGCAGCCGCTCGAAGAGCCCCTCGGCGGCCGGCCCGCCCTCTGCGGTCATGGCGGGGGTTTTAGCCCGAGGGGCTTTCGCCACTTTCACGGGGTGGGAGTCTTTGCGAAACCGGACCTCCTGGGCCCCTTTGAGAACCGGCCAGCTCTTTTCGGCCAGGCGAAACCCGGCGATCTCCCCCGAGTTGACGGTCAAAAGGCCCGCGGCGGCAAGTTGCCGAAAGACCGAGCGCCACTCGCCCGCGGACAGGTCCCAGCCGGCGCCGAAGGTCTTGATCCGCTCATGGCCGTGCCGGAGGATCGATCGACTGCTGCTTCCGGTCAGGACGTCCGTCAGGTGGGCGGCCCCGAAGCGCTGGCCGGTGCGATAGACGCAGGAGAGGGCCTTTTGCGCAGCCACGGTCCCGTCCCAGCTCTCCGCGCCCTCGAGGCAGTTGTCGCAGTTTCCGCACGGGGCCGGGTGGGACTCCCCGAAGTAGGCCAGGAGCACGGCGCGCCGGCACTCCACGCTCTCCGCGAATCCGAACAGGGCATCCAATTTGCGGCCCTGGATGCGCTTGAACTCCTCACCGCCTTCGGAAGATTCGAAGAGAGCCCGCATCGCCATCACGTCCGCCAGCGAATAAAGCATCCAGGCGTCGGCCGGCTTGCCGTCGCGCCCGGCGCGGCCTGTCTCCTGGTAGTAGGCCTCCATGCTGGAGGGCAGATCCAGGTGGCAGACAAACCGCACATCGGGCTTGTCGATCCCCATGCCGAAGGCGATGGTCGCCACCATCACGGCCGCCGGCTCCTGAAGGAAGCGCCGCTGCCGCTCCCGGCGCTCCCCTTGCTCGAGGCCGGCGTGATAGGCGGCGGCGGGGACCCCCTGGGCGCAAAGCCAGTCCGCCACCTGGTCGGCCCGGCGGCGCGTGCGCACATAGACGATGCCCGAATCCGTCGGGTGCTCGCGCGTGATGAAGGCCACCAGCTGTTTCTTGTCGCTGTTCTTGATCCCCACGCGGTAGCGGATGTTGGGCCTATCGAAGCTCGAGACATACTGGGTCGCCTGACCCAGGGCAAGCTTTTCGAGGATGTCTCTCCGCGTCTGGGCATCGGCCGTGGCCGTCAGCGCGATTTTGGGCACGGCGGCGAACCGGTCCGTCACCTCGGTGATCCGCAGGTACTCCGGCCGGAAGTCATGCCCCCACTGCGACACGCAGTGCGCCTCGTCGATGGCAAACAGAGCGACGGGGATCCGGCGGATCAGGCTCTGGAAGCTCTCGGCCAGCAGGCGCTCCGGGGCGACGTACAACAGATCCAGCTCGCCGTTCAGCGCCCGCCGCACGACACCGCCCGCCTCGGCGGCGGAAAGGCTTGAATTCAGAAAGTCGGCGCGCAGGCCGTTCTGCCGCAACGCGGCCACCTGGTCCTGCATCAGTGCGATCAGCGGAGAGATGACCACGCCGACGCCCGGCCGGATGACCGCGGGGATCTGGTAGCAGACGGACTTTCCGCTGCCGGTCGGCATCAGCACAAAGGCATCCTCGCCCCGGATCAGCCCCTCGGTGATCTCGCGCTGATGCGGACGGAAGGAGCGGAAGCCGTAATATTTCTGCAGAACCTCGGTCGGGGTCAAGTCCGGGACTCCTGAAGATGAAAAACGTCTTTCCCAGTGCCAGATGAATCAAAAAATGATAAGATAGGATTCTATCTATCTTGAATTCCAGGGCAAAGGCAAGCACCGGGTCACAACAAACGTTTTTAGCCCTGATGGAGCATCTTTTGAAGGGGGGGTGTCAGGATGTGCGTCGCCACGAGGACTGTGAGAGGAGTGATTCTGGCTGCGGCTCTTGGTCTTTTGCTCGTCGCGGCGGGCGGCTGTACGGGCAGCCATGTGCAGGCCAAAAAAACCCTGACGCCGGCGCAGAAGCCTTCCGCGATCGTCGTGCAGGATGTCGCCATGTACGACAAGATGTGGGATCACCTGGTGCCGCATTTCCAAAAAGGAGTGGTCGCCAAGCTGAAAGAACTTCAATCGTTTGAGTCCGTGATCTACCCGCTGGAAGGGCAAATGCCGAATTCCGCGGTGGCGCTGTCAGGCAGGATCACCGAGGTGGAAAAGGGCAATGCCGCCTTGAGGTGGATCGTCGGATTCGGGGCCGGTCAGGAAAGAGTCAAAGGGACTTTCTTCATCCGCAACGTGCAGGGCGAGGAGCTCCTGGAGTTCGAGGCCGAAGAGACCTACGCGGGTGGCCTGGGAATCGGAGGGGCCGGCTTCGTGGACATCGAGGATCTCATGCTGAAGTTCGGCGAGAGCGTCGCCAAACGCACCTCGCGCTGGGCCGAGGGCAAGCCGATCGAAGTGACCACGGTCAAATAGCTCGACCCTTTAGTCCCTTATGGCTAAAATTGTATGTTTTTTGCGTACAAAATTTATTGCACTCCCAGCAAAGCCACACCAGAACAACGTTTACAGAAATTTAATTTCAATCCAACTTTTTGACCTTTTTGGTTC
>JBFYWX010000223.1:0-5482 GCA_041310825.1 Desulfobacteraceae bacterium
ACCCGTGCGCCACTTTACTAGCCTCAGCAAGCTGAAGCGTTCTCGTGCGACTTGCATGTGTTAAGCACGCCGCCAGCGTTCATTCTGAGCCAGGATCAAACTCTCCACTTTAACTTGGAGCATGCTGTCGCGAACGACAGCACGGAACAAACGAGTTTGAACTCGACCGGACGCCACTATTTAGTTTTCAAAGATCAAAGTATGCGCCGTCATTATTTCTGGCGCTGCAAACAAAGTGTCGCAAAACGACTCTTTTAATATACCGATTCAGGATCGACTGTCAAGAACTTTTTTTAATTATTTTTTCGAGCAGTCGCTTGAAATCAATTACAGGATTTCAAGAGTCAAAACGAGCTATATTTATACGTACACAAGACCGTTGTCAACAAAAAAATAAAATTATTTTTCGACTCGAACCTGGTGGTGCTTTTTTTTGCCGCAGCGCAGAAGCAGGCAATCCTGCGCGCTCAGGTCGGCCTCGGTGATCAGGCGATCGTAGACCGCGATGCGCTCTCCGTTCACGTAGGCCCCGCCCTGGTCGATCAGGCGGCGCGCTGCGGCGCCTGAGCCCGCCAGGCCGACGTCCTGAAAGAGACGGAAGGCGGGGATCCCCTGCTGCAGCCGCTCCCGGCGGATGACCGTGAAGGGAACGGTTGCCGCGTCTTCATCGATGCGCCGGCGGGGGATGGAGCTCGTGGGCAAAACGGCCTCTGACAGCTCGCGGGCCCCGAACATCCGTTGGGCTCCCTGCAGAACCAGCAGGGCCTCCTCGCGCCCGTGGGCCAGCTGCGTGGCCTCGAAGGCCAGGATGGTCTTCGCCGCATTGAGGGCGGCCCCCTGCATCCCCTCCACCGCTCGGATTTCATCCAGCGGCAAGAAGGTGAAGAGGGCAAGGAAACGCCTGACATCCCGATCGTCGGTATTGACCCAGTATTGGTAGTACGCGTAGGGGCTGGTGCGGGCGGCATCGAGCCACACCGCCCCCCGGGCGGTCTTGCCCATCTTCGCCCCAGCACTGGTGGTGATGAGCGGGAAGGTGATCCCGAACACGGTCTGCTGGGCCGCGCGCCGGATCAGCTCCACCCCGGCGACGATGTTGCCCCACTGGTCGCTGCCCCCCATCTGCAGCCGGCAGTCGTGCCGTCGCAGCAGCTCGAGAAAATCGTAGGCCTGCAGCACCATGTAATTGAATTCAATGAAGCTCAGGCCGTCTTCCGAATCCAGCCGCATCTTGTAGCTCTCGGCCTTGATCATGCGGTTGACGGAAAAGTGCCGGCCGATGTCGCGCAGAAACGGGATGTAGGCGAGCGGCGTCAACCACTCGGCGTTGTTGAGCATCAGCGCCTGGCCGTCGCTGAAGTCGATGAACCGCGAGAGCTGCCGCTTAATTCCTTCAACGTTTTGGGCGATCTCCTCCAGGGTGAGGATCTTGCGCATCTCGGTCTTGCCGCTGGGGTCGCCCACCATTCCGGTACCGCCGCCCACCAGGGCGATCGGCCGGTGGCCGGCGCGCTGCATGTGGGCGAGCGCCATGATCGGCACAAGACTCCCGATGTGGAGACTGGAGGCGGTGGGGTCAAACCCAATGTAGCCGGTCACCCGCTCCGCCTCAAAGGCCGCGCGCAGTTCCTCGCCATGCGTGGTCTGTTCGATAAACCCCCGCTCCCGCAGGGTGTCCACCAGATTGGCCATGGGTCCCTCGACGCTCCCGTTGTCGCAATCAGTTGCTGTTGGCCAACTCCACTGCCCGCGTCTCACGAATAACGGTGACTTTGATCTGCCCCGGAAAGTTCATCGACTCCCCGATCTTGCGCGCAATGTCCTTGCTCATCAGAAAGGCCTCGTCGTCAGTGACCTGGTCGCTTTCGACGATGACCCGCAACTCGCGCCCCGCCTGGATGGCATACGTGTTGGCCACCCCCTTGAACTCGTTGGCGATCTTCTCGAGGTCCTCCAGCCGCTTGATGTAGTTCTCGAGCAGCTCCTTGCGGGCCCCCGGCCGCGCGCCGGAGAGCCCATCGGCCGCCTGGATCAGAAAGGCATAGACCGAAGCCGGCGGCACGTCCTCGTGGTGGGCCGCGATGGCGTGCACGACTTTCGGGTTTTCGCCGTATTTCTTGGCCAGCTTCGACCCGATGATCGCGTGGGGGCCCTCGACTTCGTGGTCGATGGCCTTGCCGATGTCGTGCAGCATGCCCATCCGGCGCGCCAGTTTGGTGTTCAACCCCAGCTCCGACGCCATGATGCCCGCTAAAAAGGCCACCTCCAGGGAGTGCTGCAGCACGTTCTGGGAGTAGCTGGTCCGGAACTTCAGCCGGCCGATGGTCTTGACGATCTCGGGGTGCAGTCCGTGCAGGCCCAGGTCGAAGGCGGCCTGCTCGCCGGCCTCCTTGATCGTCTGCTCGACCTCCTGCCCGGCCTTTTTGACCACGTCCTCGATCCGGGCCGGATGGATGCGGCCGTCGGAGATCAGCCGGGTGAGCGAGAGGCGCGCCACCTCGCGGCGGACCGGGTTGAACCCGGAGAGGATGACCGCTTCGGGAGTGTCGTCGATGATGAGGTCGATGCCGGTGGCGGCCTCCAGGGCGCGGATGTTGCGCCCCTCGCGCCCGATGATGCGCCCCTTCATCTCGTCATTGGGCAGAGGCACGACCGATACGGTCCGCTCCGCTACGTAGTCGGCGGCGTAGCGCTGAATGGCGGTGGCGATGATCTTCTTGGATTTCTTCTCTGACTGCTCCTTGGTCTCGTTCTCGATTTTTTTGACCAACTTCGCGGCCTCGAAGCGAGCCTCGTTCTCCATGGCCCGAACAAGCAAATCCTTGGCTTGCTCACCGGTCATGCCGCAAATTTTTTCAAGCTGCAACCGCTGCTCCTCGATCAGGGCGCCGACCTCCGCTTCCCGGGTTTCAAGCTTCTGCTCGCGCTTCTGGGACTGCCGCTCGCGCTGGGAGAAATCCTGGTCACGCTGATCGACCTGAGCCATCTTGCGCTCCAGGGACTCCTCCTTCTGCACGAGGCGCATTTCCCGTTGCTTGAGCTCGTTGCGTGCCTCTTTGGCTTCATTTTCAAGATCGCTTTTCATTTTGAAAAGCGTCTCTTTCATCTCCACTTCCGCTTCCTTTAAAAGCGTTTCCGCCCGGTGCCGGGACTCCTCTACAATGGCAACCGCTTGCTTTTCAGCCGAATCCGTCTTTTGGGCCTGAATGCGCCCCTTGATCCAAAAGGCGAGCAGGAAGCCGCCGATAAGACCGGCGGCAACGAGGGCAATGCCGTATGCGTCCATATGATGTCTCCTAGAGCCGGGTGAGGCTCATCAGCAAGTGGGATAGCCCCGCGGGGCGAGCCGCCCCAAAGGCGGTTCCCGCGGCAGGTGCCTGCACATTCGGTGCACCGATGCTTCCGGCCGCACCCTGCGTGTCAGGGCTGAAAAAAACCAGGTTTTCCGGAAACCAACGCCGGCATCAAGAGGGGAAACGCGGTCGGGGACTCTGCGCGGTGTTCGGACTAGACCGAGACCCGGAAGGGGTCGCTGTTTCGCAGCCCCTCATCAAGCACGCGGTTCAATCGGTCAGACCGTTCTGACAGTTTTTCGATGCACTCGCCGAATTCGCCTCTGACCTGTAGCATGCGATTGGCCAGATTCAAACCGGCAAGGATTAAAAGTGTCAATTTGGGAATATTCGAAGTGGGGCCGCTGTGCTGCAGTTGCTGCACCTGCGCCACTTCCTGCGCCAGCAGTTCCGCCGCCTGTTCGGCCGTGGCGGCTTCGGCGTCGGACTTGAATGTATAGGCTTGCCCGAAAAGCTCTATGTTGACAAAGTGTTCCAAAAAAAGCACCTTCCCGACCGTATCCCCGGCGGCCCGCGCGTGTTACGGATTCATCTCCGCCAGGCGGGCCAGTAGTGTGTCGATTCGCGAACGGATCAAGGCCTTTTCTTCCGTGTGGCGCTTGACCGTTTCGTTGGCAATACGCAATTCCTCCTCCAGTTGCTTGACCCTGCGGTCAAGCTCAAGGTTTGCGGCCTGTTGAGAGCCGCAAATATGTATCAATTTTTCAACTTTTGTCTCAATTACACCAAACTGGTTGAACAGGTTGTCGCTCTCCACAGCCACACGCCTTTCAGCATAACAAGTAGTTTACTTTAATCTTGAAAATCGATGAAAGTCAAGTATTAATCGCACGGCGGCGAACCATGAGCGCCTCCACCCGTGCCAGGTCCTGGGGCGTGTTGACCCCCAGAATCTCGTCCGGGTCGGATCCCAGGCACACCCCGATCGGCCGGCCCGATTCATAGCCCAAGCGAATGACATCGGTCAGGTAAAATTCCTGCTGGGCGTTTTGGGTGGAGAGCCGGGGCAGCGTCTCGACGAGAAAACTCCGCCGCAGGCAATAAATACCCGAGTTGATCAGCCGAATGGCGCGCTGGCCGGCCGAGGCATCGGCCTCCTCCACGATGGCGCAGACCTCGCGGTCCGCGTCCACGAGCACTCGCCCGTAGCCGGTGGGATCCTCCAACTCGACCGCCACCAGAGTAGCATCACGCCCGGAGGCGACATGCTCCCGCACCAGTCGCTTAAGGGTCATAGCGGTCAGAAGCGGGGTGTCCCCGCAGAGGACCAGGAGCTGCTCACATCCTTCCGGAAGCAGCGGCAGAGCGCACTGCACGGCATGGCCGGTACCGAGCTGCCGCTCCTGGTAAGCGTAGCGGGCCGGCGCCAGCCGGGAGACCGCATCGCGCACCGTTTGCGCCTGGTGGCCGACGACGACGATGAGGGCATCGCCGGTTATTTCCCCGGCGGCGGCGGCGACATAGGCCACCATGGGGCTACCGAGGACCTCATGCAGGACCTTGGCCTTCGGAGAGTGCATCCGTTTACCCAGCCCGGCGGCCAAAACGATCGCAGCGACAGAAGGGCTCATCCGGTTCCTTTCGGGAGGTAGCGTCGAATAAAACAAGGGCAAACCTCGCTTCGGTTTGCCCTTGGGTGGTTACAACGGCCGAGTGCCCCGGCAGGCCGGTGCGGCCCGGCGATGTTGCTTAGGCCCGGTTTTCAGCAATCTTCATCCGCAGCAGCGCGCGCTGCAGAGCGGCCTGGACGCGAACGAAATCGACCTCGTCCTTGGAACGCTGCTCGGCCAGGCGCTGCCGGGCGCGCTCGGCGGCGGCCCGCGCGCGCTCCAAGTCGATGTCCCGGCGGCGTTCGGCGGACTCCGCGAGCACCGTCACCTTGGTGGGCAGGGCCTCGGCGAATCCGCCGCTCACGAACACCACGTGCTCGCCGCCTTGGGTGTCGGTGTAGCGCAGGGCACCGGCCTTTAGTGCCGTCAGAAAGGGGGTGTGCCCGATGAGCACACCAAACTCCCCCAGGGCCCCGGGGGCCATGACGATCTGGGCATCCTCATTGATGACGACCTTCTCTGGGGTGACAACTTCCAGTCGAATGGGTCCAGCCATGGCGCAACCTCGGCGTTATTCTG
>JBFYWX010000232.1:0-2519 GCA_041310825.1 Desulfobacteraceae bacterium
CCCGCGCCCTGACGGAAGATCACCAGCGGGTTGGTGTTGGGACCGTCGAGCACATCATAGGCCGAGGTCATCAGCGCCGACTTGATCATCATCGGCGTCCAGTCAGGGTGCAGGTCCTTGAGCAGCGCGGCCAGGCCGGCCACATGGGGGCTCGACATGGAGGTGCCGCTCAGCAGGTTGAAGTCCAGCCCCTGGCTGCCTACGGGGGAGACCGCCGCCAGGATGTCCTGACCCGGGGCCATCACATCCGGCTTGAGCAGGTCGCCGCTGGCGCGGAGCGGGCCACGGGAGGAGAAGGAAGCCGTGAAGGGTGCTGGCTCTGTGTAGACGATCGTTGCCTGATTGATGGTCGCGGTGGCGCCCGCTGTTGCCGCATAGGCCTTCACCGCCGCACGGTCGGTATTCTGCAGGTGCACCGTCGGCACGAAGTGGAAGTCGGCATTAAGCGAGTTAGCGCTGGTGTTGACCAGGATCATGCCCACGCCGCCGGCTTCCTGCACCGCCAGGCTCTTGTTGGTGCGGGCGGTCACGCCGCGGTCGCAGACCACGATCTTGCCGGCGACCTTGGCCGGGTCGAGAACGGGTACGCCGCCGTTGTCGATCGCGGCGTAGCACAGCGCCACCTGGGTCGAATCAGCGCCCGCCAGGCCGGCCGCCGTGGAGTCGATCAGCGGCGCCGGGCCGACGAGAGTGGCCAAGGATGCGCCGTAATAGGTCGCCCCGTTGCCGAGGGTCACCGAGCCTTGGCCATCGCGATTGTGAGTCCCGGCGGCCACGGTGGTGAGCCAGGGGCCCGGGTGGGCGACGGTGGCGGTCGTCGGGCCACTGTTGCCCGCCGAGGTGGCGACGAAGATGCCAGCGTTCGCCGCATACAGGAAGGCGATCTGCACCGGGTCGCGGAAGTCGGTCTGGGTGCCGCTGATCGAGTAATTGATCACATCGACGCCATCGGCCACCGCCTGGTCGATGGCCGCCGTCAGGTCAGCGGTGAACCCACTCGCGGTTGAGGCATCTTCGGTGGACCAAAGCGCCTTGTACGCCGCGATGCGGGCGCGCGGGGCCATGCCACTGATGGGGCCGAAGATGGCGGCAGGACCGGTGGTGGCCACGCCGTAGTTGCCACCAGCGGTGGATGAGGTGTGGGTCCCGTGACCCTGGTAGTCGCGGGTGGAGTTGAACTCCCAAGGGCGCTGGGCATCGATGCCGGCGTTCCCGCCCCAGGCCGCGTTGAAGTAGCGAGCGCCGATCAGTTTCTGGTTGCAGTGGCTAGCCACAAACTCCTCACCGGGCACGCACTTGCCGTGCCAGCCGGGAATCTGCTGGTAAGCGAGCTTCCCCGCGGCGTCACGGTCGCTGAAGCTGGCGCTCTGGGGCCAGATACCAGAATCGACGATGCCGATGATCACGTTCTCTCCGGCAGCGGCTGTTTTCTTGCTACCCACTGGCCCGCCAAGCTGCTCCCACAGGCCACCGCTAGCGTCCAGGCCCAAGAAGCTAGGGGTGGAGGAAGTATCCATGCTTTGGATCTCGTCTGGCGACACCCGAAGAACGCCATCCACGGAAAGCAGTTCCTTCGCCTGGTCGATGCTCAATTCAGCAGCAAACCCATTAAAACTATAGGTATAATTGTATAGCTTCCGACCGCCACCGACCTTACCGATAGCACTTTCATGCTTTTCTTTCAGATAGTTAACATATTTTACGACAGCCGAGCTGTTGGGATTGATCTTCTGCCCCATTTTCGGCGCGGTAGCCGCGAGCCCCTTGATCCCCCCCGTGTAGGCGACAACGGGTTGTTCGATCATCTGAACGATGTAGACGCCATTGGAGCTTTCCCTGACCTGTGCGCCCACATCGTTACCGGCAGCCGCTGTGGCTAAGGCCACGGCCACGGGCATGACGACAATGGAGAGGACAAACGTCAGTAGCGCCCCCATTGTCAAAGTGCGAAAACCTTTACTGTTCATGGTGATGATTCTCCTCACTGGCAACAAAAACCTTGGCCATTCTGGGTTCCAAGACGACCGCGACGGATGATGCGACACGGTGCCACGGAATTTCACATCTGAAGTTTCTCGGGGGTGTGCGTGGTTAGGTTAGGGGGTGCAAAAAGCGGTTGCCCACATCCAGTCAAACTCCTGCGCCAACTCGTGGCCCTAAGCCAACCACTGTGTCCCGCCCGGGCTTCCGCAGTACAAAACTGAGTTTCAACCAATTGGCCGAAACGCTCTGGAATGACAATCTGAAGCTTCGCGCCGAAAGGAAGTATAGCTGAGAAAAAATTGGCCGCAGGCTCATTTAACCGGTCTTCCAGTAGGCCTATTTCAGCTACCACATCGATCTGCTCCGCCTGCGACAGCACAGGGAAAAGTCACGGTTCAACAATAGCCGGTCCATCCGTAGCGGGTCGGGTAAGCGCAGCCTAACCCGACTTCGGGCCCGCCTTGAGCCACTGATCGCTGAACCGTTCCTTCAAGGCCAACCGGCTCGCCTTAATCTCACGAGTGTTGAGGTCGAAC
>JBFYWX010000250.1:0-4808 GCA_041310825.1 Desulfobacteraceae bacterium
TGATTCTCCGAGTAGCTCCGGAAATAGCCCCACGCCTCGGCCGACATCACCCCCAGCGTCTCCACCGCCTCCAGCGCCGCCTCCACCAGCACGAGGATGTCCTTGTGCAGCGGCTCCGGGATGCCCGGCTCCATGCGGAACGAAAGCCAGTCGAGCGTGTCCTGAACCGAGTCGAGGACGTTGTCCTGTTCGCCGAGGTACCGGAAGAGCTGGAACTTGTCGACGGGCATGAGGGTGCCCTTGGGCAGGTGGCCGCGGATGCGGCGCTTGATGGCGTCGGCCTGGTGCTCTAGATCGTCCACCACCTTTTTGAGCTCGGCGAAGCGCTGGCACTCCTTTGAGAGGTGGCACTCGATCGCCTCCTGAAAGGCGAGCGTGCACTCCTTGACCTTTTGCATGTGCTCGGTGAGCCCCTCGAATGGAGACGTCCGGAACAATTTGAAGAACGGAAAGCGCATAGCCCCTCCTCGTTGCTAAAAAAAGAGCCTGAGGACGCTGAAGACCCCCATGCTGGTCAGTGCCGCCGCCGGGACGGTTAGAACCCAGTAGAGAATGATCTGGAACACGACGCGCAGGTTGACGGCATCGATGCCGCCGGCGAGCCCCACCCCGATGATGCCGCCGACGGCGCTGTGGGTGGTCGACACCGGCAGGCCGAGCTTGGAGGCGATCAGGACGGTGGTGGCTGCGGCAAAGTCGACCGAGAAGCCGCGCGTATTGGTCAGGGTGGTGATCCGCTCGCCCATCGTCTCCATCACCCGGCGGCCGGCCATGGCAATGCCCGCCGCGATCCCGACACCGCCGAAGAGAAGCAGGAATATCGGCACAGGGACCTTGCTGCCGATCTCCCCGAAATTGACGAAAAAATAGATGACGGCGAGCGGCCCGATGGCGTTGGCGACGTCGTTCGCCCCCTGGGCCAGGGCGACGTAGCAAGAGGTGCCGACCTGGATGAAGCGAAAAACGGCCTCCGCGCCGTTCTCGGCCTGGCGGTTGACCACACGCTGAAGGACATACTTCCCGGCGAAGCCGCCCGCGGCGGCCACCAGGATGGAAAGACCCATGGCCACCGGGGTCGCCACCTGCAACGCATTGCCGAGCGGGGTCTTGTAGAGAAAGGACATGACCACGATGAAAACAGCGAAGCCGATAAACATCGGTGAATAGCGCAGGGCCCGTCGGTGGGGCTCGAACCGGGACATGACGAGCCAGACGATGAGCTTGAACATGGCCAGCCCGATGACCAGGGCGAAGAGCGGGGAGATGACCCAGCTCGCCACCACCCCTCCCATGACCCGCCACTGGATCGCCCCCGCCCCGCTCGTCACGAGGCCGAAGCCCACCATGGCTCCTACGATGGAGTGGGTGGTCGAGACCGGCAGCGAGCGCCAGGTCGCAAAGCTGACCCAGAGCGCGGCCGAGAGCAGCGCCGAGAGGGCACCGAGAATGGTTGTGTGGGGGTCGGCCATGGCTTCAGGGGCGACGATTCCGTGGCGGATCGTGTCCGTCACGTGGGAGCCGATGAACGCCGCGCCGACCACGTTGAGCGTCCCGGCGATCACCACGGCCTGCTTGACGGTGATCGCCCGGGCGCCCACCGCCGAGGCCATGGAGTTGGCCAGGTCGTTGGCGCCGATGTTCCAGGCCATGTAAAGCCCGATGGCGTAGCCGAGAACCAGGATGATGCTCTCCGAAGACATGGCCCCCGCGTCGGATAGGGATTGGAATGAAAACCAGGCCGCCGATACCATGCCCGGCTGGGGGTGTCAATGCGAGCGGGGTGAGGAGCATGCCGTTTCACCCGAACAGCGTCATCCATCCCAGGAAGCGCTCAACCTTGTCCTCGCCGTATGGCCGCAGGCCATCGAGGATCCGGTCGACGGGCTTTTCCCGGGGGGGGAGATCGTTTCCGTTCTTTGAAAAAAATTTGTCGGCGAAGCCGATGATCTGCTCTTCGATGGAAAGGGGCAGCATGTCCCGCACCGGCAGCGGGAGTCGGTGGCGGCGGATATCCTCCGCGCTGATCCCCACCCCGACGTGCCGCTCGCAGACGAGCCCGTGGCGGGGGAGGCCGATTTCGTCGAGCAGGCCCCGGCCGAGGACCCCGTGGCGGATGTAGGGCGCTTTGCCCCGGCAGCCGAGACCGGGGCTGGCGGTGAGAAAAATGCCGATATCGTGGAGCATGGCGGCGCTCTCGATAAAGGCGAGATCCGGGTGAAGGTGGGGAACGCGGGCGGCGGCGGCGAGCGCCTTCGCGGCAACGAGCCGCCCATGTTCGAGCAAAATGCGGTGGGATGGGGATCCCGGCGCGTAGAAGCGCCCGATGATGTCGACCGGGTCCATGGGAGGTCTTCAGGCCGTCCTGGCACCCCCCAGGCTGCGGGCGAGCAGCACCCCTTCGATGAAGGGGTCGATGCCCCCGTCCAGGACCTCGGCCACGTTGCCGATGTCCAGGCCGATGCGGTGGTCCTTCACCATCTGGTAGGGCTGGAGCACGTAGGAGCGGATCTGGCTGCCCCAGGCGATCTCCTCCTTGCTGTCGTGCATCTCCTGGAGCTTTTCATCCTGCTTCTGCTTTTCGCGCTGGTGCAACCGCGCCCGCAGGACCTTCATCGCCAGCTCCTTGTTGCGGTGCTGGGATTTCTCCTGCTGGCACTGGACGACGATCCCGGTCGGCAGGTGGGTGATGCGCACGGCACTGCTGGTCTTGTTCACGTGCTGCCCGCCGGAGCCGCTGGCGCGGAAGACGTCGATCCGCAGATCTTTCTCCTCGACGTCCACCACGATTTCGTTGTCGAGCTCGGGGTAGACGAAAACCGATGCGAAGGAGGTGTGCCGCTTGCCGCTGGCGTTGAAGGGGGAGATCCGCACCAGCCGGTGGACCCCCCCCTCGGATTTGAGGTAGCCGTAGGCATTCTCGCCGGAGGCGGTGAAGGTGGCGCTCTTGATGCCGGCCTCCTCGCCGGGCTGCAGGTCGATCAGCTCGAGTTTGTACCCCTTGCGTTCCACCCAGCGCGTGTACATACGGAAGAGCATGCTGGCCCAGTCCTGGGCCTCGGTGCCGCCGGCCCCGGCATTGATGGAGACGATCGCGTTGCGTTCGTCGTCCTGACCGTTCAGCATGATGTCGATCGCAAACCGATCCGTGCGTCGGTGCAGATCATCGGCGTGTCGGCCGACATCGGCGAGGGTCGCCTCGTCGTTCTCCTCGACGGCCATCTCAAGCAACCCCAGGTTTTCCTCGAGCTCCCGTTCCAGACGGGCCAAACGCTCCAGGCGCTGGCTGATGGCGGTGCGTTCCTTCAAGAGGGCCGTGGCCGCATCGGGTTTGTTCCAGAAACCCTCCTTGCCGATGATGGCGTCCAGTTCGGCCAGACGTCTTTGCTTGCCCGCTACGTCAAAGACAGTCTCTGATCTTTTCGATTTTGGCGCTCACATCCTTGAGAGTCTGTTTGATTTCGTAGCTCATGTGCATCTCCTCCTTACGAATGGCCCGGGGCGGCCGGTTTACGCCGTGATCGCCGCCACCCCCATCCGGCGGCGGCAAGGGTGACCATAAGGCAGCCGGCCGCGAACAGGTCGCCGTAGCGGGTGTAAAGCGTTTCGACCGCCATGAGCGGCAGCGACCGCGTGCGGGCGGCCTCCGCCATCAACTCCGTCGAGTCGAGTACACGGCCCACGGGGTCGATGAACCCGCTGATCCCCGTGTTGGCCGCGCGGACGAGGGCGCGGCGGTTCTCGACCGCCCGCAGCACGGCCAGCTCGAAATGCTGATACGGGCCGGCGGTCGTTCCGTACCAGGCGTCGTTGGTGATGGTGATCAAGAGCGCAGCGCCGTTTCGCGTCAACTCGCGCGACAACGCCGGGAAAATGATCTCGTAGCAGATCTGTACCCCGAGATTGCGCCCTTCCCAGGCCAGGACCCGGCCCGGGGGGCCCGCCACGAAGTCACCGACGTGCGCGACCATCTTTCCCAGAAACGGCAGGTACTCCTTGTAGGGGGTGTATTCGCCGAAGGGAACCAGGTGCGACTTGTCGTAGTGGCCGAGCACGCTGCCGCCGGGGCCGAGCAGGTAGGCTCGGTTAAAGTAATCCACCTCAGGGCCGCGGGGCTCGAAGGCCGGGGCGCCGATCAAAAAATGGGTGTCGGCGGCCGCCACCCCCGCGAGCAGCATGCGGGTGGGCGGCACTTCCCTGAGGAAGTAAAATGGGGCCGATGACTCCGGCCAGATAATGAGTTCGGGGTCCTGCTCCCGGAGGGAGAGCGAGAGCCGTATATATGTTTCGATGGCGGCCGCCTGGAAGGCGGGGTCCCATTTCTGGGACTGCTCGATGTTGCCCTGGATGACCGCTGCGCGCACCGTCGGCGCCGCCGCGGCAATGCGGTCGATCTCGCGGATGCGCACCTCTCCGTATCCCCAGGCCAGCGCCGTCAAGCCCATCGTCGCGGCGACCCCGGCGATGCCGAGCCGGCCGCTCACGCGCCGGCCCTGCCAGGCTCCGCCGCGCAGCGCCAGCCACCCCATGAACAGGGCGCCGTTGGCGAGCGCAATCAGCGCGGAGACGCCGTACACCCCAACCATATCCGATAGTTGAATCAGTTGCAACCGGGGGATTTGAGAGTACCCGAGAAGCGCCCAGGGAAAGCCGGTGAAGAGAAAGGAGCGCAGGTATTCGAACCCGACCAACATGACCGGGAAGAGACACCAGGCGGAGAGTGGGGTGCGGCCGGCCGCGACAAATGCGCATGTCAGCGGCGCGACGAACGCCAGGCTTAAGACAGCGGCGAATAGCAGCAGAATCCCGAC
>JBFYWX010000278.1:0-6218 GCA_041310825.1 Desulfobacteraceae bacterium
TAGTCTGTCGCCCCCAGAACCCGCAAGCGCCTGAACAAATCTGCAATTCCCCGAATCGATACCTTCGATCTGCTAAACCAACCTCGCCTTCAGCCCAGGCAAGGATTGGACTGAGGCACGCTATCTCCACCGTTTAACTACAAAAAACCATATCGATTCACTCCGGCGGTGTCCAATGAATCAATCCCAAGATACACAACGATGAAAGGGCAAGAATCGAGGCCAAGATAACGGCATTTTGAAATTCCCCTGTGAAGACAGAGTTGTAGATCTCAAGGGAAATTGTGTTGGTGCACCCTACAATATTGCCTCCCAGCATAAGCGTGATCCCCACTTCTCCAAGAGTTCGAGCGATGGCCATGAAGAGCCCTTCTGCGATGCTCTTCTTGATTGAAGGAAGCGTTACCCGCATAAAGGTTGTAAGGTCAGATTTGCCTAACACGATAGGACAATAGGGCCTGTGATGACATCATTCATTTGTATGGAGAGTGCATAGGATCAAAGGCCGTGTTGAGCAGCAATTTCTTTGGCTTTTGCCCTGGTTAAAAACTCAGAAAATGATTTTAACGCATTGATGTTCGGTGCAGACTTCAAGGCCCCGGCCGCGTGCCGGCAGACACGATCAAGAGGCGCTGCCACCGGCTGGGACAACTCGGCCATGAAAAACGCAGGCGCTTTTACCGCGCCTTTATCGGAGAACACCTGGAGGTAGTCGTCGAAGCGCACCGGGACCCCGAAACCGACCTACTCAAGGGGGTCTCGTCGAACTACCTGCCGATCCTGTTTGCGGGACCCGATGAGATGAAAAACTCCGTGGTCGAAGTCCGGGTCGTGCAGGAACAGAACGGACGCCTGATAGGGGTCAAGGTCGAAAAATGATTTCGCCGATCATTTTCCGGGTTGACAAGGTTTTTCGGAAACTGTATGGCTGATATGCATTAAAAGCCAAGGTTCGATTCACCGGGAGACGTAACCCTACGGACCCTGAATTGCCACTCTCGACGGCTCCATTTTGTCCGGTGAGGTTCGGCTCACCGGATGCAATGGTAGATATACCCTGTTTTTCTATAGACGGCCGGGTCGCCCTAAAAGGCGACCCGGCTTTTTTGTTGCCGATCCAACCCTACTGCTGGGAACGCAGCACCCACTTCTGAAGGAAGGAGAAGAAAGCTATGGGTTCTTTGGCCATCATGGTGTTGTCCTTCGTGGGCTTCATTATCATGTACAAGCTTTACGGCCAGTACATCGGCCGCCGGATCTTCAAGCTCTCAGGGGCGTGCAAAACGCCGGCCTGCGAGTACGAGGACGGGATCGATTTCGTCCCGACCAAAAAGGAGGTGATCTTCGGCCATCACTTCACCTCGATTGCCGGCACCGGCCCCATCGTAGGGCCTGCGATTGCCATCATCTGGGGGTGGGTCCCCGCCCTGCTGTGGGTTTTCATCGGCAGTGTGGTCATGGGCGCCGTGCACGATTTCGGCGCGCTGATCATCTCCATGCGCAACCAGGGAAAATCCATCTCCGAGTACACCTCCAAGTACGTCAACAACCGCACCAAGTTCTTTTTCTTCGTGATCGTCTTTCTGGAACTCTGGATCGTGATCGCCGTGTTCGGCCTGGTCATCGCCATTGTCTTCAACATTTACCCTCAGGCGGTACTGGCGGTCTGGATCGAAGTGCCTATCGCCATCTGGCTGGGCCATCAGATCTACAAAAAGGGCAAAGACCCCATGATCCTGTCCATCTATGCCGTGGCCTTGATGTACTTTTTTGTGGTCATCGGCCCTTGGGCGCAGTTCAAAATGCCGGCCATCGCCGGGATCCCGGCCACCGGGGTGTGGACGATCATCCTGTTGATCTATGCATTCATTGCCTCAACGCTGCCGGTGGGCACCCTGCTGCAGCCGCGTGATTTCATCAACTCCCACCAGTTGATTATTGCCATGGCGCTGCTGGTGGTCGGGGTCGTGGTGTCGGCCTTCAGCGGCCGGCTGGAGATCGTCGCCCCCGCCATACAGATGTCCCCTGCCAAAGCGCCGCCCATGTGGCCGTTCCTGTTCATCACCATTGCCTGCGGCGCCATCTCCGGGTTTCACTCCCTGGTCTCCTCCGGCACCTCGGCCAAACAGGTGCGGGATGAAACCGAGTCTTTGTTTGTCGGGTACGGCTCCATGCTCATGGAGGGCGCGCTGGCCACACTCGTGATCATCGCCGTCGCGGCCGGGATCGGGATGGGGTACACGCCCAAGGGCGGACAAACCCTGACAGGGGTGGCCGCCTGGACGACCCACTACGCCTCCTGGGCCTCTGCCTCGGGGCTGGGTGCGATGATCACCGCTTTCGTTGACGGTGCCGCCAACATGATGGGCTCTTTTGGCATCCCGAAAATCATCACCCTGGCCATTATGGGCGTTTTTGTGGCTTCATTTGCCTCTACTACCCTGGACACCGCCACCCGGATTCAACGCTACGTGGTTGCCGAGCTGGCCGGAGACCTCAAGCTGAACTTCCTGACCGGCCGCTATCCCGCCACTTTTATTGCGGTCGGCAGCGCCCTGCTCCTGGCCTTCGCGGCCGGCCCCGGCGGCAACGGCGCTCTGAAGCTCTGGCCGCTCTTCGGCGCCGTCAACCAGACCCTAGCCGCCCTGGCCTTGATCATCATCACCCTCTACCTCCAGAGGCTCGGCGGGTTGAAGTGGATCATCGCCGGGCTGCCGGCCATCTTCATGGCGGTGATGACCATCTGGGCCGTCATTCTAAACCAGGTTAATTTTCTGGGTGCCAACAACATGTTGCTCTCGGTCATCAACATTTGCATCCTTTTCGTCGCCATCTGGATCGTGATCGAGGGTGTCGTCAAGTTTTTTGCCTCGATGGGCAAACCACCCGTCGAACCGGTGCCGGCGGCAGCCGGGTAGACCACGGGCGGAAGTACCGCCAGGAGGCGATGCTTCCGCTCTCCACAACCAGGACGGAGAGGCGAGCGGAGCGCATCGACAGGTTTCACACCAGCGTTTTTAATTACCCTTGGCGGGGGATCGGCTTGCTTTGATGGAGCAGATCCCCCGCCAGGCCATTTCTATAGAAGATAAACTTCGCCTGCGATCATTGCGTCCATGTCTCCCACCGAGTGTGGCCGTGAGGGGATGGCTCCAACAGGTAGGTGTTCCGCCGGAGTAATGAAATGCCGGGCCGATCGGGTTTGCTGCATGGTTGCTGAGCTTAAAAAAATTTATTGGATGCTCCTGGCGCCGGCGATCGTACTCATGGTCATCGCCTATGGCGCCCGGCAACTCGGCTGGGTCCCTGATCCAAGCTCCGCTGGCCTGCCGGCGTTCATCGCACCGAGTGTGTTTGTTGCGTCCGTAGCGCTGTCCATCGCCCTGCCGGTTTTTCTGCGCTCGCTGTTTGCGCACCGCAGGCGCCATGAAAAAAGCGTCCCGGAGTCGGATCTGCTCGGGTTCGAGAGAAAACTGCTCTTCGCTGCCCTCTCGAGCCCTTATTTAATTCCACCGGCATATCTTTTAGGATTCCCCCACTTCTATTTCAGCGCGATCGTCTTGACGGCGCTTTACGCGGTGTATTATTTTTACCCGTCGCCGAAACGAATTCAATACGAAAGGCGGCTGTTCAGGGTTAAGTAAACCGCACGCCTTCCTGCCGTCGCGGCGGTCCTCGAGGTGCTCACATGGCCGGCATTCTTGCTCTCATCCGGAACAAGATAGTGCGGTTTTCCAAAATTTCGAGCGAAGTGTTTCGCGGCCAGGCCGTCGAAGCCATCGAATGTGAACTCGAAGAGCTGGAAAACATCTTCGGCGTCCTGGTGCTGGGCTCGTTTATCGGCATGCCCTCCCCGCCCATGCAGATCTCGCTGGACTTGATGCCTTTCATGGAAAAAGAGCTGATCCTGATGATGGAGAAAGTCGATACCGCGCACCAACCCATTTCACAGCTGTTCTCCGTTCTCAAAATGGGCTGAGCATGAAAGAGGCTACCAACCTGTTCTTCCTGGGCAAAGGGGGGGTCGGGAAATCGACCTCGGCCGCGCTCACGGCCCTTTTTCTATCACAGAGAGGTTCTCGGGTCTTGCTGGTGTCGCTGGACCCGGCGCACAACCAGTCCGATATTTTCGAACGGGCGCTGGCGGACAAGCCGGTGGAGATCGCGCCGCGGCTGGCCGCCATCGAGATCGACCAGGAGTCCTGGATCCGCACCTACCTGAGAGAGGTGCACCGGCAAATCAACAAGACCTACTCCTATCTGACCGCGTTCAACCTGGAAAAATATTTCGGGGTCATCAAGCACTCTCCGGGCTTGGAGGAGTATGCCTTGATCCTGGCATTCGAGAAGATCCGCAGGGATTTCATCCACTGGGATTACCTTATTTTCGACATGCCGCCCACCGCGCTGGCGCTCAAGTTCTTCAGTCTGCCCTCCCTTTCCCTGGTCTGGGTCGATCATCTCCTGGCGCTGCGCAGGGAGATCATCGAGAAAAGGGAGTTGATCACCAAAATCACCGTGTTCGCCAAGGAGTTCGAACGCGACAAGGTGTTGAACAAAATCGAGGAGCAGCGCCGTCAGTATCAAGTGCTCAAAGAAACGTTCGAAAACAGCGAAAAGACCCAGGCGTTTCTGGTGTTGAACCCCGACAAACTCTCGCATGCCGAATCCCTGCGGATCTTCAACGCGCTCAAGGAGATCGACATCCACCTGTACCGCACCGTCTACAACAAGCGGCCCTTGAACACGTCCTGCGCGGAGATCGACCCGCTCTTCGCCGCAATTCCCATGCTCAATTTCCCCTACTCGGAAACCCCGCTCATCGGCATGAGCAGCCTGAAGCAGTTTCTTGCAGCCAACGCGGATGTACTGGAAACGCAGCTGAGCGTCTGCGAGACGAACGATGGATAAGCCCACGATAGAGATCACCGACTCCGCACGGAAGTTCATGGATGCGGGGGGCATCGACACGGTGACCTTCAGACTGTTCGAAGAGCGCGTGGGGTGCTGCCTCGGGGTTGTAAAGGAGATCGAGGCCGTCCATGCAGGGCCGAAGGATACCGCGGACTATCTCTGCCACCGCACAGAGGGCCGGCGGATCTTCATTTCACGCCGCATCCGAATCATCGGCCCCTTGAAACTGGCCACGGAAGGGCTGTGGAGGAAGCGTCTGTGCCTCTCCGGTGCCACCGTCCCCCTGTTCAAAGACTGGTAACCGGACCTCTTTCCTCTTGAGGCAGGGCGCCGGCCTCTCGGCCGGCGCTGTCGCCGCCACCCCGCATCCGCTCACATGCGGTAACACACCTCTACGATTCCGATTTCGGCCCCGATGACCTCGATTTTGATAATCGCCTCCCCGGCCAGGCTGAGTGTCTGCTGGACCCGCTGGTCGGCCGTGTGCTGAACCTCGCTGAGCAGGGCGCCTTCGCTGTTGTAAGCTTTCAGCGTGCAGCTGTTGTAGTGGAACGCCATCACCTCCACCTCGGCCGGGCCGCGGCCGAACAAGCTCCGGGGGAAAGATGATCGCGGCATACGCCGCCGGCCCTGGTCGGCTTGCGACCACCCGATCTTCACTTCGTTGACGCCGTACCGCGGGGATGAATAATCTTCGATCGACACGCCGGCGTCGGCGCCGCTGGGCAGCTTGGCGGATTGGAAGCACACTCCGTTGACGACTTGCGCCGCCGACGGGGCGGCACCGTGGTTGCGAATGTCCGCGCAGTGCGTGCAGCGGGGCCGCGCTGTTTGCGGAACGGCATCCGGCTGCCCGTCCCAGAACACATTCTCCGTTAGACGATGGATCCCGGGGGTGTCTCCCTATATGCCCGTCACTTCGAAAAGCTCGACCTTTTGGTCCTGGGAGGCGGCTTGAACTTCGGGCACGACCGCCGCAACGAAGAGCGCGCCCACTATTCGCCTTGGCGTCTGCCGCCACTGGTAAGATCGACTTAACGCTTCAACGGCTGAGACCGAGGATCGCTGTGAAAGCAGGGGGAGCCGGCAACAATGGTAGCCTGTTCGCCTTCGAAATGAACAATCCGCGTGACACGCAGGGGAACGTGATCCCCAAACTAAGTGAAAAAGTCGACCCCATGTCGATTTGTGGGACGTTCTTTGTTTTACTATTTCAATTCCTTTTCTATTTGCATGCCTTTCTCGGAGACTATCTTTTCTCCGCGGGCGCCGGACTGTGTCACCGTGGGTTGGGCAAGCTTGAG
>JBFYWX010000280.1:0-11806 GCA_041310825.1 Desulfobacteraceae bacterium
GAAAGGAGCTGCACATGGATATCGTTGTGCTCGTGAAGCAGGTGCCCGACACGGAGTCGCTCGTTCAGATCGCCGGTGACGGGAAGTCGATCAAAAAAGACGATATCAAGTGGGTCATGAACCCTTACGACGAGTTGGCCGTTGAGGAGGCCTTGCGCATCAAGGAGGCCAAGGGCGGCAGCGTCACCGTGGTGTCGGTCGGGCCGCAGAAGGCCCAGGAGACCCTGCGCACGGCGCTTGCCATGGGGGCCGACAAGGGGGTTCACGTCAACGATCCGGCGGCGGAAGGGAGCGATGCGCTTGCCACCGCGAAGATTCTGGCCGCCGTCGTCAAGGGCCTGACCTTCGATCTCATCCTCTGCGGGCAGCGGGCGGTGGACGAGGACAACTACCAGGTGGGCGCGGCGGTCGCCGAGTTTTTGGGAATCCCGCACATTTCGATCGTGGCCAAGGCCGAGGTGCTCGACGGGCGGATCCGCTGCCATCGCACAGTGGAAGGCGGAACGGTCGTGGTGGAGGCCCCGCTGCCGGCGCTCTTCACGACCCAGCGCGGGTTGAACGAGCCGCGCTACGCGTCCCTGCCCGGGATCATGAAGGCCAAGAAGAAACCCGTGGAGGTAAAGACCATCGCCGATTTGGGACTCGATCCCGCATCGGTCGGAGCGGCCGGCCGCAAGGTCATCGTCCAGGCGCTGCGCCTGCCGCCGGAGCGCAAGGCGGTGCGCATGATCCCGGCCGACACCCCGGCGGCGGCGGCCGAGGAGCTGGTTAGGATCCTGCACACGGAAGCGAAACTCATCTAACAGCCTGCCGACCGGAGACGGTGGAAAGGAGATCGTTATGGCCAACGGAGTGCTGGCGATTACGGAGCAGCGGGATGGGAAGTTCCGCAAAGTGGCCTATGAAGTGGTGAGCGAGGGCCGGCGCATCGCCGACGGCCTCTCCTGCGCGTTGACGGTTGCCGTCATGGGGGCGGCGGTTGAGGCCCTGGCGGAGGAGATCAAGGCCTTCGGGGCCGACACGATCCTGCTCCTGGACGACCCGGCCCTGGCGGACTACCGCACCGACGCCTACACCAACGCCCTCACCGCCTGCCTGCCCGCCGTCGACCCGGCCGTGGTGCTGCTCGGGGCCACCGCCCAGGGCAAAGACCTGGCGGCGCGTCTGGCGGCACGCTTGGATGCGGGGCTTGCCATGGACTGCACGGCGGTGAGCGTTCAGGCCGGTAAGGTCACCTGCACCCGGCCGATGTTCGGCGGCAAGCTCTTTGCCGACGTGACGATCGCCGGATCCCCACAGGTGATCGCCGTGCGTCCCAACGTCATGCCGATCCAGCGGGTGGCCCGGGAGGCCGCCGTTGAGAAACCGGCAATCCAGCCGGGCGATGTCAAGACCACGGTGGTCGAAAAGCGGATGGATACCGGCGGCAAGGTCGAGTTGACCGAGGCCGAGGTCATCGTTTCGGGCGGCCGCGGCACGGGGGGCAACTTCCAGCCGCTGGAGGAGCTGGCCGCGGCCCTGCACGGGGCGGTCGGCGCCTCGCGTTCGGCGGTGGACGAGGGCTGGCGCAAGCACGGGGATCAGGTGGGCCAGACCGGCCGGGTGGTCTCCCCGGCGCTCTACATCGCCTGCGGCATTTCGGGCGCCATTCAGCACCTGGCCGGCATGTCCACCTCTAAAGTGATCGTGGCCCTCAACAAGGACCCGGAAGCGCCAATTTTCGCCAAAGCCGATTACGGCATCGTCGGCGACATCTTCCAGCTGCTGCCGGCGATCACCGCGGCCGTTCAAAAAAACAAGTCCTGATGGGCGACGACCAACGCGGGGGAGCGCAGGCATGGAACGCGAACAGCTGGAATTCGATGTCGTCTTTGTCGGCGGCGGACCGGCAAACCTCGCCGGGGCCATTCACCTGAAGCAACTCGCCCGAAGGGCCGGAGGCGAGCTCGAAGTCTGCCTCATCGAGAAAGCCGAGTCGATCGGCGCCCACTCGCTGAGCGGGGCCGTGCTGGACCTCAAAGCGCTCGCGGAGCTGATCCCGGACTACGTCGCCCGGGGCTGCCCGATCGAGGAGACGGACCTGCGGGACGGCGTCTTCTATCTCACGCCCCAGAAACAGTTCCGCCTGCCCTACCTTCCGCCCGCCATGCACAACACGGGCTGCGCCGTCATCAGCCTTTCCAAGTTCTGCGCCTGGCTCGGCACGCTGGCCGAGGAGCTGGGGGTGAACATCTTTCCCGGGTTTGCCGGGGTCGAGGCGCTCTACGACGCCGGCGGCCGGCGCGTGACCGGGGTGCGCACCGGGGACAAGGGGATCGGCAAGGACGGCAGACCCAAGTCGAATCACGAGCCCGGGGTGGACCTGCTCGCCAAAGTGACCGTCCTCGGCGAGGGACCCAAGGGCAGCCTCATCCGGGAGATCGACAAGAAGCTCGGGATTTTGTCCGGGAATATGCCTCAAGTGTATGAAACCGCGGTGAAGGAGGTGCTCGAGCTTCCGGCCGACAGCCCCTTTTGGAGCTCCCCGTTCACGGTGATCCACACCTTCGGCTACCCCCTGGGGCTCGATACCAAGGGCGGCGGGTTTCTCTACCGCATGAAGGAGGGGCGCGTCTCCCTGGGGCTGGTGGTGGGCCTGGATTACGAAGACACCCTGCTCGAGCCCTACCGCGAGTTTCTGCGCTTCAAGCACCACCCCCTGATCGCGGGCCTGATCCGTGGGGGCAAAGTGCTCCAGCAGGGCGCCAAGACCCTGGCGGCCGGGGGGTGGTACACGATGCCGCAGCTCGCCGTGGACGGGGCGCTCTTCGTCGGCGACAGCGCCTCCATGCTCAATGTGCAGCGGCTGAAGGGGATTCACACGGCCATGAAATCGGGCATGCTGGCGGCCGAGGCCATATTGGCGGCGATCGCGACGGGCGATCTCTCCGCCGCCGGGCTGCGCGGCTATGCCGACCGGCTGGAGGCGAGCTGGATAAAAAGCGAGCTCTTTGCGGCGCGCAACTTCGGCCAGGCGCTGTCGCGCAGGGGGCTTTTCAAGTTCTTCCATTTAGGGGCCCAGACGATTTCAGGCGGCCGCGGCCTCATCGACCCGATGAAGATGGTGGCGGACGCCGGAACCCTGAAAGCCGGCCATACAGGGCTTCCGGCGGCGGCTCCGGAGGTCGACGGAACGCTTTACATCGACAAGCTGACCGGGGTCTATCTCTCGGGTACGAAGCACGAGGAAGACCAGCCCTGCCATCTTCTGATTCCCGACCCGGAGCTCTGTGTGACCCGTTGCTGGGACACCTTCCGGAGCCCCTGCACCCGGTTCTGCCCCGGGCAGGTCTATGAAATGGAGCAAACGGAGGAGGGCCGCCCGCGCTTGAAGCTCAACCCCTCCAATTGCCTGCATTGCAAGACCTGCGAGATCAAGGACCCCTTCAAGAACATCATCTGGACCTGCCCGGAAGGGGGGGGCGGCCCGGGCTACACCATCACGTAAGCTGCGCCGGCGAAAGGAGAGCTGGATATGGGCGATGACCTCGTCGCGAAAACCCGAACGACGGCGGAGCTGTACTTCAAAGGGGTCCAGGACGAGCGGCCCTTCGACCTCTGGAAGGCGTTCGACAAGGATCTTGCCAAGGATCTCTCTCTCTTCATTACCGGGCGGATGTACGCGCGCGAGAAAATCCCCCACCCGACCCGGCAGCTCGTCACGATCGCCTGCCTGACCGTGCTCTCCCGTCCTGAGGAGCTCAAGCTTCACATTCAGGCGGCGCTCAACGTAGGCTGCACGCCCGCCGAGATCGCCGAGGTCATCTTCCAGACCTTCGTCTACGGCGGGATGCCGGCCGCGAACACCGCCCTTAAAACCCTCCGCGCCGTTCTGATCGAGCGCGGTCTCTGGAACCCATAGGGCGGCCGGGGCTTTTTGCAAAAGTCTTCAACGGAGGGCGGAGCGCGATGAAGGATGCACGCATTGCGATCGTGGGCGCCACCTCGGGGATCGGCCTGGCACTTGCTCGGGCGCTGAGCGGACAAGGGGCCCAGGTGCTCAGTTTCTCCCGTGCGCCGCAGTTTCCGGAAGCGCTCGCGGGGATTCGGCACCTCGCCTGCGACGCGACGACGGCGGACTTCCCTGCCGACAAGCTGCCGGAGGCCCTGGAGGGCCTGGTCTACTGCCCGGGCAGCATCCGCCTCAGGCCCTTCAACCGGCTCACGGCGGAGGAGTTCCGGTCGGACTTCGAGATCAACTGCCTCGGTGCGGTCAAGGTGATCCAGGCCTGCCTGCCGGCCCTCAAAAACGCTTCCTCCGGCGCCTCCATCGTGTTGTTCAGCACGGTGGCCGTTCGGACCGGCATGCCCTTCCACGCCTCCATCGCGAGCGCTAAGGGGGCGGTCGAGGGGCTGGTGCGTTCCCTTGCCGCGGAGCTGGCCCCAAAGATTCGCGTCAATGCCGTCGCACCCTCGCTGACCGATACGCCTCTGGCGGCGCAGTTGCTTGCGGACGAAACCAAGCGCCGGGCCTCCGCCGAGCGCCATCCTCTGAAACGGATCGGATCTGCCGCGGAGCTCGCGGGGGCGGTGATGTTTCTACTGAGCGCGGCCTCGGCCTGGATGACCGGCCAAATCCTCCACGTCGACGGCGGGCTGGGAAGGGTGTTGACGTTCAAATAGGAAATAAGGAGGGTTCCAGGTTCACGGTCCACGGTTTAAGGTTTCGGATGATGCCGTAATCGGTAACCGTATCGAATATTCGGCCGCTCGTTGCAGGCGGTCGCAGCGTTGGGGATCCTACGATCAGAAGTTCGCTACCGACCCCGACGTGTCTCTCCAACCGTGAACCCGGAACCTATTACCCCCTTTACCCGACCATCCGCCCCCACCCATCCCGCAGCAGCAGCACCCCGTAAACCAGCAGCAGCACCCCGAGCAGCCGCATGATGCCGAGGTAGACCCTGCCCTGCATGAAGGTGCGCGAGCCGTCGACGAGTCGGGCCAGGACGGCCTTCGAGCCTACGATGAAGAAAAAGAAGGCACCGAGAAAAGCGGCGGCGTGGGCCCAGGAGATATCCCGTGCGCTCAGCAGGGTCGGTACGCCGACACCGGTCCAGAAGACGTAGGGGTTCGGGTTGAGGAGGTTGATGGCGATCCCCTTGCGGATGGAGCGTGGCGGGGCAGCCGTGAGCGGCAGCTCCACCGGGCGGACCTTGAGGCTCCCGTAGCCGAGCCAGAGGAGAAAGACCCCGCCGGCAAGGGAGACGACGCCGAAGGCGCGCGGGTTGCCGGTCAGCTGCCCCAGGAGGAGTGCGGCCAGAAGGATGATCGGGATGTCCGTGAGCAGGGGGGCAATGGCGACCTGGAGCCCGGCGCGCAGCCCGTGGCGCAGGGTCTCGCCGACCACAAGGACCGTGAGGGGGCCGGGAGAGAAGCCGGCGGCCAGCCCCAGCAGGGTGCCGCGGCTCACGAGGTCCAGCAGCTGAGCGTCCACCGTGCTACCCCAGCCCTACGTCCAGGCTCATCATGATGGCAAAGCCCAGCATGACGCCCACCGTGGCGAAGTCGCTGTGATTTTCCTGCCGGGCGGAGGGAATGAGCTCCTCGGCCACCACGTAAATCATGGCGCCGGCGGCAAACGCCAGGGCATAGGGCAGGATCGGCCTCATCAGCACGACGGCGATAGCGCCGGTCACCCCGGCGATCGGCTCCACCATGCCGGAGAGCTGCCCGTACCAGAAACTCTTGCGCCGCGAGAGCCCCTCGCGCCGCAGCGGTACGGAGACCGCCGCCCCTTCCGGGAAGTTCTGGATCCCGATCCCGAGCGCAAGCGCCATGGCCCCGGCGAGCGAGGCGGAGGGGAGATCGGCCGCCAGGGCGCCGAAGGCGACCCCCACGGCCAGCCCCTCGGGGATGTTGTGAATGGTGATGGCGAGCACCAGCAGGATGCTGCGTCGCCAGCCGGTGTGGATGCCCTCCGCCGCTCGGGTCGGCAGTCCGGGGTGCAGGTGGGGTAAGATCCGGTCGACCAGCCAGATGAAGAAGCCGCCCATGAGAAATCCCACCGCGGCCGGCACCCAGGCCGGTCCACCGTCCGCCTCGGCCATCTCGATCGCGGGGGCGAGCAGCGACCAGTAGCTGGCCGCGATCATGACCCCTGCGGCAACGCCCAGCATGCCGTCGAGCACTTGGCGGTTGATCGTCTTGAAGAAGAAGACGAGGGCAGCTCCCAGTGCCGTCAGCAACCAGGTGAATAGCGTTGCCCCAAGGGCCTGGAGCACGGGGTTGAGGGACGCGAACCAATCGATCGGAAGCATGTGTGGGTTCTCCGGACAAAAGGGAGGGCGGTCAGGTCGTCAGAGGCCGGATAAGGCTCCGCTTCGCTGGGGCGGCCAGGTGCTCGGCCAGTTCCGGATCACCTGCAGCACCTCGCGCACCCAGGCGCATTCGCAGTCGGCCGGGCAGGGTTCCAGCTCACCGGAGCGCAGGCAGAGGCCCGAGCAGGCCTCCGAGCCGGTGCGGCGGGTGCAATACAGGGGGCCGTGGTAAAGGTCTTTGTAGATCCCCGCCTGGATCGCCAAGGTGGTGCCGCAGCGGTGGTGGTTGAAGAGAAAAAGCCCACGGTTGACGTCCTCGAAGTCGACCTGATAGCCGATCAACTCGAGCTGCGGGTCCTCAAGGAACCGGTCGCGGTCGGGCCAGGTTTCCGTGCACAGCGGGCATGTCTTGAACAAACTCATAGCTTATCGGCCTCCTTACCAGCAGGACTATATGGTCCGGCCGCCTCAGGATCAAGGCCCGGGCCCTGTCGCAGGGCACTCCCCTCCCCATCACTGTTGGTCGTGCGGGAATCGTGTCCGATCGTGACGATCCGGCGGGCGGTGGAAAACGGGCGCACGTTGGCGTTTCGTGTGCCGGTGCGATGCCATGCGCTGTGGAATAGGGCTGATATATACCCCACATGCCGGCGCCTTGTAAAGTTGTCCACCGCCTTTCCGCCCGCACGATGCCGGCGCGCCGGAAAGGACTTGCCAAGCGTGCGGGATCATTCTACTGTGTAACGTGTGGTCGGGGAGTTGGCGGACATGCGAAATGCATTGCCCACGGAGAACGGTCCCATGACGGATTCGACCGAGAGTGATCTGGTGGACCGCCTCAACGAGCGCATCGGGGTGTTGGCCCGGCGCGAGGTGGAGGTGCGGCTTTTGGCGGAGTTTCTCCCGGCCCTCGGGCGGGAGTTCGGGCCGGCCGAGGTGCTGGAAGTGCTGCGGCGCACATCGGTTGCGATCGCCCGCCGGCAGGGACGCGAGCTCGCACGGTGCGTGCCGGACCGCTCGCTCAAGGCTTTTCGGGACTCTCTGGTGCACTGGACCCGCGACGAGGCCCTGGTCCTCGATGTCCTTTCCTAAAGCGAGCGGGAGTTTGCTTTCAATGTCACGCGCTGCCGCTACGCTGAGCTCTACCGGCGGCTCGGCGTTCCCGAGCTCGGGCCGGTCTTCTCCTGCGCGCGGGATTTTGCCCTGATCGAAGGGTTCAATCCCAGAATCCGCCTGACCCGCACCCAGACCCTGATGGAAGGCGCCGCCTTCTGCGATTTTCGCTACCGGCTCGAGGCGTAAGGCCGGCCCCGGCGCGGCATGGCGGCCGTTGCCGGAAAAACGTGACTGAACAAGGAGAAAACCCATGACCGAAGAGAGCAACCAGGCGGTTTACGTGCGGGTGCGGGATCTGGCCGGAAACGAGTTCGTCTGCCCGATCGAGGCCCTTAGAAACTCGGCCGATGTCAGCTCGGAGGAGTTGGACCAGTGCGTGGACGATGCCATCGTCAAACGCTACTCCGGCAACATCCGGGTGAAGGAGTAGGTCGCGGGCCGGGGGCCGCGCGATGCCGCCCGCCCGCGTGAATTTCGTCGTTCTTCAAGCGCTCGTCTTCGGGCTCGTCTCGGCCGCCTTCACCGCCATCTACCTCGTCCAGCCCGTCCTGCCGGTGATCCGCCGCGAGTTCGGGGTCGATGAGAGCCAGGCCTCCTTTGCGGTGTCGGCGGTGATCCTCGGGATCGCGCTCGCCAATCTGCCCTTCGGCCGGCTCTCCGACCGCACCCCGGTCAAACCCCTGGTCGCGGCCGGCGGGGCCGCAGTGGCCGGCTTTGGTCTGCTCTGCGCCGCGGCCCAGCAGATCGGACTTCTGGTCGCCTTCCGCTTCGGGCAGGGGCTCTTCATTCCGGCCCTGACAACCTGTCTGGCGGCCTATCTGGCGCGCAGCCTGCCGGCCGAGCGGCTCAACGTGGCCATGGGCTCGTATGTCGCCGCCACCGTGGTGGGCGGGCTGATGGGCCGCCTGATCGGCGGCTTCATCCACCCGCCGCTGCACTGGCGCTACGCCTTTGTCAGCGTGTCGGTGCTGATCGCGGCCGCCACCCTCGCCGCGCTCGTCTGGCTGCCGCCGGAGCAGCGCGAAGGCCCCGAGATCGGCCGGACCGTGGGTTTCCGTGACCTGCTTTCCCGTGCCGACCTCCTGCGGATCTACTCGGTCGCCTTCTGCGCCTTTTTCGTCTTCTCGGCCCTTTTCAACTACCTGCCGTTCTACCTCTCCGGCCCGCCCTTCGGATTTTCGACCCATCAAGTGACGCTCATGTACTTGACCTACCTGATCGGGGTCGTCATTGCCCCCCTGTCGGGCCGGGTGAGCAACCGGCTGGGCAACGGTGCCACCCTCGCCATCGGAGCGGCGGTGTTTGCCGCCGCGCTCGGCGCTACGACCCTTGCGAGCGCCTGGGCGGTGGGCATCGGGCTGGGCGGGGTGTGCGCCGGTTTCTTCGCCATCCACGCGGCGGCGGTCGGGAGTATGAACCGGCGGCTTCACAGCAGCCGCGGCCGGGCCAACTCCCTCTACATCCTCTTCTACTACATCGGAGGGGCGACGGGCATCACCGTGAGCGGGGTCGCCTGGCAGCGTTGCGGGTGGGCCGGGGTGAGCGGACTGGGGCTCCTTCTGCTTGCGGTCATCTTCGCGGCCGGGATCGTCGAGGCGCGGCGGCCGCCCCGGCCGGGCTGACGTCTGCCGGGGTAGGGGCTCTCCTTCAACTCGGGTCCGGGATCAGGCGTCGATCGGCACTTCGATGGCGAACAGCGGCGGGTACTGCTCGCAGCCGAAGATGTCGGTCTCCCCCGGGCTCCCGCTCGGCCGACGGCGGCGGAGGAGTGGGATGAATCCGGCATTGCACTGCGCCGCAACATGCGGTAGGAATAAAACGTAATAATCATTTCCATACCGGAACGCACCAGGGAGGTTCATCATGCTGTGGGTCACTCGTTCCCATATTCACGTCGACCGGGTCGCCTGCCCGTGGCTGATCACCCGGTTTATCGATTCGGAGGCCCAGTTTCTCTTCGTCCCCAAGGGTGAGGTGATGGGTGCGGCCCAGCGCGAGGGCGCCATCCCCTTCGACTGTCCGGGCGCCGTGCTGACCCACGAGGGCGAGCTTTGCACCTTCGATGTCATCATCCGCAACTACGGCCTGACCGACCGGGCGCTGATGCGGATGGCGAAGATCGTGAACGCCGCCGACACCGAGCGGCCCGACAAGGATCCCCTCGCCGCGGGTCTCGAGGCCATCGCCGTCGGCTTCAGCCTGCGCTACCCCGACGACATGCAGAACATCGAGCGGCAGTTCGAAGTCTACGACGCGCTGTATGCCTGGTGCCGCCTGGAAACGGCGAAGGAGAAGTATCTGAATTAGTGCCCATCCATAAACGGCGTCTTACGGCCCGGGCCTGCGTTCTCGCTCTTCGCAATCCTCGACGGTGTCACACACCGCCTGCGGTTGCGAAATCGCTGCGGCCTTGTCCTGAACCGTAATCCACCCTTTCTGGATGGGCACGAATAAAGCTCGCTCCGGTTGCGGTTAATGATTGTCATCGTTTGCGGGAGGAGGCAGCATGGCGGACCTGAACCTGTTGCGGGAATTGTCCCTCGAGAGTGATACCCGGATCGTGATGCTGGTGCTGGACGGGCTGGGCGGGCTGCCGCGCGAGCCCGGGGGACCGACGGAGCTCGAGTTCGCCCGCACCCCGAATCTTGACCGCCTGGCGACCGAGAGCATGCTCGGCCTTTCGGCCCCGATCGGAAACGGCCTCACCCCGGGCTCCGGCCCGGGCCACATGGCGCTTTTCGGTTACGACCCGGTGCGTTTTCTCATCGGCCGCGGGGTGCTCGAGGCGCTCGGGATCGGGTTTGCCCTGACGCCCGCGGACCTGGCCGCACGCGGCAACTTCTGCACGGTCGATGCCGAGATGCGCATCACCGACCGCCGTGCCGGGCGGATCCCCACGGAAAAATGCACCGAGCTGGTGGAAAAGCTCCGGGCCATTCGGCTGCCCGGGGTGGAGATCTTCGTCGAGCCGGTCCAGGACTACCGCTTCGCCCTCATCTTCCGGGGTCCGGGGCTATCCGCCCGGCTGAACGAGACCGATCCGCAGAAAACCGGGGTGCCGCCGCTGCCGGTCGCGGCCCAGGCCGAGGAGGCCCGGCCCGCGGCGGAGCTTGCCAACCGCTGGATCGCCGCCGCCCGCGAGATCCTCAAGGCGGAGCGGCCGGCCAACATGGTCACCTTGCGGGGCTGGGCCACGGAGCCGGGGCTGCCGCGCTTTGCCGAGGTGTACAAGCTGAAGGCCCAGGCATTGGCCGTTTACCCCATGTACAAGGGGCTCGCCATGCTGGTGGGGATGGACGTGCTCCAGGGGCTGCGCCACCTCGAGGACCAGCTGGAGGCGCTCCGGAAAAACTGGACGACCTACGATTTCTTCTTCGTGCACTACAAGTACACCGACAGCCGCGGCGAGGACGGAAACTTCGAGGCCAAGGCCGCCGAGATCGAGAAGGTGGACGCGGTGATCCCGCGGATCCTCGCACTGAAGCCCGATGTGCTCATCGTGACCGGCGATCACAGCACCCCGGCGGTCTGGAAGGCCCACTCCTGGCACCCCGTTCCCACGCTGATCTACGCTCCGGGCTGCAGCCGCCGCAACGACCAGGTGGCGGGTTTCGGTGAGACCGAATGCCTCAGGGGGGTGCTCGGCCAGTTCCCGGCGGTGGACCTGATGCCGATGGCTCTGGCCTATGCCGGGCGCATGGCCAAGTTCGGCGCCTGACGGAGGGGCGGCGGAGCCTCTTACGGGCGCAGGATCAGGCGGGCGTCGACCACGCAAAGGGCATCTTCCCTGCCCTTGACCGGGTTGAGGTCGATTTCGGCGATGGCAGGGATGGCCTGGGTCAGAAGGCTTAATCTGGCCATAAGCCTCGCCAGTGCCGCGAGCGACGCCCCCTTCTCCCCGCGCGTGCCTTCGATGAGGGCCCGCCCGCGTAGCCGCCGCAGTCGATCCAGCGCCTCCGGCGCCGAGAGCGGCGCCAGTGCGAAGACCGCCGCATCGAGCGCCTCGGCGTAGATCCCGCCGAGACCCGCCATCACGACATGCCCGAACCCCGCCTCGCGTACGGCCCCGAGGATCACCTCCGGCCCCGCGACCATCTGCTGGACCATCACCCCGTCCGCTCCCGGTATGGCCGCGAGCTCCGCGAATGCTCGCTCGGCCGCCCGTCGACCGGAAACCTCCAGGCGGATTCCGCCGACATCGGTCTTGTGCAGAAAACCCGTGACTTTCATGGCAAGCGGAAACCCGATCCGTGCACAGGCGCGCGCGAGCCCGGCGCGGGTCCGCACAACTGCCTGCGGCGGCAAGCGGAAGCCGGCAGCGCGCAGCACCGCCTCGGTCTCGGCGAGACCGAGTGCACCCGCCCGCCCGGACACGGCCCGGCCCACGGCGG
>JBFYWX010000290.1:0-2574 GCA_041310825.1 Desulfobacteraceae bacterium
ACGGCAGTGACGATCTGGCCGGAATCCGGGACCCGGGAGACGACGATCACCGGGGTGTAGGGCGAGAGCTGGTGGAGGGTCCCGATGACGCCCCCGATTTCAGTGTGTGCGTCGCGCAGGTCGAAGAGAATCAGGGCGAAGGTTTCCTTCTGAAGGCGCTTGCCCGCATCGAGGATGCTGGGGGCGAGGCTCAGGGTGAAGTCCTGGGCCAGGGCGTCGGCGTAGGCGCCCGCCTCTTCTTCGACTTCACCGATGATGAGAATGCGCTCCTGCATCGGGGGCTCCCTACCGCTGCCGCTGGTGCCACTGCCAGGCGGTGGCAATGATGTTCTCAAGGCGGCTGTGCCGCGGCGTCCAGCCAAGCTCCCGCCGGGCTTTTTCATTCGAGGCGATCAGCACGGGGGCATCGCCCGGCCGCCGGGCGGCAAGTTGCACACGGAGCGGCCGCCGCGTGATCTCCATGACCTTGTTGATGACCTCGCGCACGGAATACCCCTGGCCCTGACCAAGGTTGAAGGTGCCGCCCGGGCTGCCCGCCAGCAGGTGCTCCAGCGCCAGCACATGCGCCCGGGCCAGATCGCTCACATGGATGTAGTCCCGGATGCAGGTTCCGTCCGGCGTTGCGTAATCCGTACCGTACACCTCCACCGGGCTTTGGGAGAGGGTCGCCGCCAGGAGCCGGGGGATCAGGTGGCTTTCGGGTGTGTGCCGCTCGCCGATCTCGCCGGAGGCGTCGGCCCCGGCGGCGTTGAAATAGCGCAATGCGATCGAGCGCAGCCCCCCGGCGGCACCGAAGTCGGCCAGCATGGTCTCCACCATCTGCTTGCTCCAGCCGTAGGGGCTCAAGGGCGCCCGTGGGTGCTCCTCGTCGATCGGCACCCGCTGCGGGCTGCCGTAGACCGCAGCCGACGACGAGAAGACCATCTGCTTGATTCCGTGCGCCGCCATGGCCTGGAGGAGATTGAGCGAGCCGGCGACGTTGTTCAGATAGTATACCCCCGGGTCGGCCATCGATTCCCCCACCTCGATGAAGGCGGCAAAGTGCATGACGGCCTCGATCCGGAAGCGGCCCAGGCAATCGGCCAGATCCGCGGCGCGGGTCGTGCTGCCCTGGTGGAAATCGCCCCAGCGGACATGTTCCCGATGGCCCTTGACCAGCGAGTCGAAGACCACCGGGTGAAAGCCCCGGGTGGCAAGTTCCTTGCAACAATGGGCGCCGATGTACCCCGCGCCGCCCGTGACGAGGATGTTCATAAAGAAAATGCCTATAATGCCCCAACCCGGACAAGCCGGAACCAAAAAAGTTAAACAGTTGGACAGAATTTAAATCTTTGTAAACACAATGCCAGTCTGGTTTTGCTGGGGCTGGGGCTGGGGTAAGTTGGAAAAAATGGACACCAAAGTTTATGATAAACTACAAACGGAGGTGTCAGAATGGAAAAAGTCCCATACAGCAAATACACCAAGGAACTGCGCCTGGAGGCGGTACGACTTGTGACCGAGGGCGGCCTGTCGGTCGGCGATGCATCGATGCGCCTTTCTCTACCCAAATCGACCTTGGAGAACTGGGTACGAGCCTTTAAAGCCGGAAAGCTGGAGCGCATCGGCGCAAGATGCAGTAGTGGCCGAATGAGCGCAGACAAAAGAGCCACCGCCCGCGAATTGGCGCATCAGCACCTATCTCAAAACGACCCCTTGGGATGGTTCTAAAAGTTATATGCCCTGGCCGATAGCGATCCCGCTCTCATACCGTGGGCGGATCGAGCGCCGAACCCGAACCTTTTAACTTGGCTGAATAAACAGGCGGTGGCGGGGAGTGGGAAAAAAGCGCTCACGATCGGCTGTGGGCTGGGGGATGATGCCGAGGAGCTGTCACGCCGAGGATTCAAAACTACGGCTTTCGATATATCGCCGACGGCGATCGGCTGGTGTCATAAACGGTTTCCCCACACCCGTGTGCGATATGTCACGGAAAATCTATTCAATGCGCCTGCCCATTGGGTGTCCAGCTTCGATTTCGTGCTCGAATCCTATACGCTTCAGGTCCTGCACGAGGATCTTCAGCAAGACGCCGTGCGCGTCATTTCCGATTTTGTAAACCCGGGCGGCGTCCTCCTCGTTCTCACCCGGGGCCGGGACCCGGATGAGCCGGTCGGGAAAATGCCCTGGCCGCTGACGCGCGACATGGTGGATGGATTCAAGTGGTGCGACCTGACGGAAAGCCTATTTGAGGACTATATGGATGATGAACGCCCTCCCGTCCGGCGTTTTAGAGTGTCTTACATC
Source organism: Desulfobacteraceae bacterium (assembly GCA_041310825.1). Taxonomy (GTDB): domain Bacteria; phylum Desulfobacterota; class Desulfobacteria; order Desulfobacterales; family SpSt-501; genus SpSt-501. Next base: position 2,287 of record JBFYWX010000290.1, read on the forward strand.
AATCAGCGCGGTAAAGAATAAGATGCGCACAGGCGGTTCTACCGCCGGGCCCCATGGCAGAGTCCTCGCACGGCAAAAATCAGGAGGGTTGTCATTCGATGCGGCCGACGCCCGGCGCGGACGTCGGCCTCTTTATGCCAAAACAGGGGCTGACATTGTCTTTGTTGAACCCGGATATTGCGGTGCGCCGTGGAAAGGCGCGGTTTCACAGTGGGTGCAAATCCCACCCGGCAACTATCGCTCCAGCCGGTAGCAACCGGAGCGGTCGTGGAGGTAACGAAGCGATCG
>JBFYWX010000322.1:0-11221 GCA_041310825.1 Desulfobacteraceae bacterium
TCTCCGGCCTTGTCACCGGCGGCGCCTACGAGGTCGCCCTGATCGATCCGGTCATGAACCGCAGGATTTCGCACCGCTACGCGTGTGTCGCTTTGACGGGAGCCCTGGAGGACTACTGAGGCAGCGGGGCGGTGAGCCCCTGAACGCATACGGAAGGGCGGCCGCGTGGGCTATGACTATCAAATCCTCCTGCCGGGCGTCCCGGTCTCTTCGAGCCGGGGCGCGCTGGGATGGTGTTCGGTTGTGCTGGTTCAAGGGGCGGGTCAGCACCTCATTTTTGATACGGGCTCTAACGGCGACCGCCATCAGCTCCTGACCGCCTTGAAGCAGCAGGCCGTATCACCGCAGGACATAACAGCGGTTTTTCTTTCCCATTTCCATTATGACCATGTGTTGAACGCCGATATTTTCCCGAATGCTCGACTGCTGTTGTCGCTGACGGAATGGGACTATGTGCGCAGCGGGGCCTTTCAGAAGGCGGCTGACCCATATGTGCCCACCAGCCTCATCGCCTGGGCCGCGAACCGGTTGGAGATCTTCGACGAGAGCCAGGATGTGTTTCCAGGACTGGCGCCGTTGCCCCTTTCCGGCCACACGCCGGGGCTTTGCGGCCTTCTGCTCAGACGCGAAAGAGTACTGCTGGCCGGAGACGGGGTAAAAAACGGCTGGGAGTTCACACGCCGCCAGCCGCCGCCTTGTTTTTTCTCCACCGATGCCGCACTGGAAAGCTACCAACGGGCGGCGGCGGCCGCAGACCTGATCGTCCCGGGACACGACCGGCCGTTTCGGATCGATCCGGCAGGAAAAATCGATTACATCGGGCAGCCCTCGGTGGAGATCCGCTTCTGCCCCGACCCCAGTGCCCCCCCCCGGGTGATCCCGCTGTAGGCCAGGGAACCCAGTTGACGCCATATAAAAAGGGAACGGGCAAAACGCCCCGCTCCCTTGAAAGACATGGGAAGACGCTGCAATCAGCGCTTGGAGAACTGGAACCGCGCGCGCGCCGAGCGCTGGCCGTATTTCTTGCGCTCCTTGACCCGCGGGTCGCGCTTGACGAAGCCAGCCTTCTTCAGCGTGACGCGGAAGTCCGGATTGGCGGCGATCAGGGCCCGGGTGATGCCGTGGCGGATGGCCGCGGCCTGGCCGACCACTCCGCCGCCCTGCACGGTCGCCTTGATATCGAAGGCGCCGCTGGTGTTGGTGAGCTTCAGCGGCTGCACCAGCTCCAGGCGGGTCGTTTCCACCGGGAAGTATTCTTCGATCGGCAGCCGGTTGACGGTGATGACGCCGGTGCCGGGGGTGAGCCAGGTTCTCGCGATCGACGACTTGCGCTTTCCGGTGGCATAAAAACTGGATTCGGTCTGCATTCCACTCCTCGATACGTTACGGTCTTAGAGTTTCAGGGGTTCGGGGTTCTGGGCCTGGTGCGGGTGGCTGCTGCCGGCATACACTTTGAGTTTCCGAAACAAGCGGCTGCCCAGCTTGTTCTTGGGGAGCATCCCCTTGACCGCATGCCGGATCAACTCCTCCGGCCGCTTCTCCAGGACCTCCCGGGCCGTGGCCGTTTTGAGGCCCCCGATGTACCCGGTGTGATGGTGATATTCCTTCTGGACCCATTTATTGCCGGTGAGGCGGACCTTCTTTGCATTCACGACGATGACGAAATCCCCGGTGTCCGCGTGCGGCGTGAACAGCGGGTTGTGTTTACCCCTCAAGCGCGCGGCAACGCCGGACGCCAAGCGGCCGAGCACGGCCCCATCCGCATCCGCGACGAACCATTTCTCCCGGACATCGCCCTCTTTGGCACTGGCTGTATATTTTTTCACGAGCGGCACTCCTGTTTTCAGAATCGTGCATAATTAGGCCAATGTTCTTGACTTGTCAAGTAAAAAGATTGCCGGCCGCGGATGGCGACCGGCATCCGGCCGTTGTCAGGGGGATCCCCGGTTCAGAAGGACCGGATACTCCCGCGCGGTCAGCAGTTCCCCCTTCTTGGAAAACACATAGACGACGGCGTGGGTGAAGGGACGGATCTCTTTTGGAAACGGCACCGAGTGCTCGAAGAGCTTGGAGTGACGGATGTTGAAGGAATAGCCTCTCTGGGGGCTGGCCGGCCGGCCCCGGACCAAGCCGACATCGGGAAATGTCAGCCACTGCTCGGGGGGAAGCTCCTCGGCCTTGAGTACCACGACCACGTTTCCCGCCTGCGGCTTTTGCCCCAGGCTCGCGTTGAGCAGCTTGTAGGTGAGATCCAGCCTCTTTTTCTCCGCCTGCCCCAAGAGCTGAAAGCTTTCGATGGAGATCCCCTCGGCCATCCCCACCGGTGGTTGCACCGCCGGCAACGCACGATCGGCTTCGGCTGTCAGGACCATGACCGCCTCGCCGGCTACGGCCGAGGCCGGGCTCTTGCCGGCCGCATCCGGCTCCCCGGCAACGGCGGCCTCCCCGGGTCTCATCGGGCTGAAACCCGCCGCTATTTCCCGCATCCGGGTTTCCACGAGCACCACCTGCGCGGTGAGAAGATCGCGCTCGTGCCGCAGCTCGCTGAGGGTTCGGCCGGAGGCCGCCAAGCTCTGCTGCAGCTCCACCGTGCGCCGATGCAGGCTGAGGTTCACGACGGCGAGCACCGCCACCGCCGCCAGCGACATCCCGAAGGCCGCCGCGGCCAGTATCGCGAGAGCCTTGATGCGAGTGAAGGGGATGACCCGGCCGTGGTCGCCGATAAAGAGCACGGTCCAGGGCCGAGGCTCTTTCGGTTCGAGGGGGGGCTCCGGCACGGACGTGGCAGGCGCGATAGGAGGTTTCATCCGTTGATCCCCTCTTCCTCGCACATCATCCCCCGCGCGGCGCGGGTTGGCGGCGGCGTCAAGGGAATATCTTCTGTTGCAGGCGGATGCCCAGGTGACGGTGGGCCTCCTCCGAAGCGCGACGACCGGAGGAGGTCCGCGTGATGAAGCCGATCTTCAGCAGGTAGGGCTCGACGATGTCGACCAAGGTGTCCGACTCCTCCTGCAGCGTGGCGGCAATGGCCTCAATACCGACCGGTCCCCCGTGATAGAACCGGATCACCGTTTTCAGATAGCGGCGATCGAGGTCTGTTAGACCGCGCGCATCGACCCCTTCAAGCTCAAGAGCCGCCCCCACCGTCTGCGGCGTGATCCGGCCCCGGGCCCGCACCTGGCCGTAGTCCCGCACGCGCTTGAGCAGGCGGTTGACGATCCGGGGGGTTCCGCGGGAGCGCTCCGCCAGCTCCAGCGCCCCGTCCTCGCCCAGGTCCACCTGCAGCAGGTCGGCCGAACGACGGGTGATCCGTACGAGCTCATTCAGGGCGTAGAAATCCAGGCTGCGGAAGATCCCGAATCGGTCCCTAAGCGGCGCGGACAGGAGCCCCACACGGGTCGTCGCCCCCACCAGGGTGAAACGCTTCAGCCGGAAACGGTGGCTGCGGGCGTGGACCCCCTTGTCGAAAACGAAGTCAATCGCAAAATCCTCCATCGCCGGGTAGAGCAACTCCTCCACCGACTTGGGCAGGCGGTGGATCTCGTCGATAAACAGGATGTCCCCGGCCTCCAGGTGGGTGAGGATTCCAATCAGGTCACCCCCCTTCTCCAGCGCAGGCCCGGAGGTGATGGTCAGCTTGGAGCCCATCTCGTGGGCGATGATATGCGCCAGGGTCGTCTTGCCGAGGCCGGGCGGCCCGTGCAGCAGCACGTGGTCGATGGACTCCCCGCGTTGGGAGGCCGCCTCGATGGCGATCTTGAGGGTTTCCACCACATCCAGCTGGCCCACGTAGTCGGCCAGCTGGGTCGGTCGCAGGGAGAGGATCTCAGGCTCCAGGTCCTCGGCGCGCAGCTGGCCGGAGAGGGTCTCCGGCCGGTCGGAGGAATAGGAGATGATCTCGTCGCTCATCGGCTGCCTCTGTTCCGGCGCCGGCGGCTAAGTGCCGCTTTCGGCCGGAACCGCCTGCTCCCCCCGGTACACTTCCTCGAACAGGTCCTCGGGGCTCGCGATGGCGGGATTACGCTTCAAGGCCTCGGTAATCAGGCGCTTGGCATCCGCCATGCGGTGCCCCAACTGCCGCACCATCACGTCCAGGACCTGCTCGGCCACGTCCTCCACCGGCGCCCTGGCCGCCGCCGAGGGCTCATCGCGCTTGAGGGCGAACTTGCCCATGCGCCCCTCCAGGCTCGCCACGATCTTCTGGGCGGTGCGCTTTCCGATCCCCTTGAGACGCGACAACGCCTCGATGTCCCGCGTCTCGATGGCGCGGGCGATGTCGCTGACCGGAACGGTCATGGCCTTGACGGCCTTCATGGGGCCGATGTCTTCCACGCTGATGAAATACTGGAAAAATTCCTTGTCGACCTCGTGGATGAACCCGATCAGGACCGGTTTGGGCTGGCGCTCGGTTTGCTGATAATAAATGTAGAGCGAGACCTCATCCCCGAGATTGCGCGCGGCCACCGCCTTCATGTCCACGGCCGGAAGCAGCACCTCGTAGCCGACGGGGCCGGCACGCACCAGCACGCGGTCTTCATGCCTGCTCAGGAGTTGACCGCAGAGGTAGCCGATCACGAATGCGAGATCCCTTTCGAATCAAACCGGTACAACCCGATGATGGCCAGACCGAGTGCGTCCGCCGCATGGAAGGGGCGGATGGGCGTGGCGTGACCGACGCACCGCCGCACGGCCGCCTCCAGCTGGTGCTTGGACGCATTTCCGTTGCCGGTGAGCACCTGCTTCGCCTCCCGCACCGGGACCGAAAACGAAATCAACCCGGCACGGGCACAGGCCAAGTTCACAACCCCGGACACCTGTCCTAGAAAAATACCGGACTTCGGATAGTCCTTGAGCGAGAAAACATCCTCGACGACGACCAGGTCGGGCGCTTCGGCGGTGAGAAGCTCCATGAGTTTTGAGAAAATCCGGTCGAGCCGATGCGGCAGGCTCGTCGACTTGGATGTCTGGATGCACCCGAAGGAGTATCCGCGGATGGAGGCTCCCTGCCCCTGCACGATCCCGACGCCTGTCCCCGCGAGGCCGGGGTCTATTCCTACGATTTTTCGCATCGACTGCCCGCCGGGGCCGGGGCCGACAGGGCCTGGGACCACCGCCGCAGGAGGGTCACCCGCTCCACCCCGGCGCCGCATGGGGTTTCGTTCTGCTTCCGCGCGCTTCAGGGCATCATCGCAGCTCTTTGAGCTTGTCGGCGGCGGCCTTGGCCTCAATCGCATTCGGGTATTTACGCACCACCTCTTCGAAAATGAGGCGCGAGTTCACGCGGTCCTTCAGGTTCAAAAAGGCGTGTCCCTGCTTCAACAGGGCGGCCGGGACCTTGTTGCCCTTGGGGTATTTCTCGATGACTTTCTGGTATTCGAGGATAGCCTTCTCGAATTGCTTTTCCTGGAAGAAGGTTTCGCCCACCCAGAACTGGGCGTTGTCGGCATTGTCCGAGTTCGGGTAATTCATGAGAAACTCGTCGAAACCCTTGCGCGCCGCCGCCGTGTCCCCCTTTTCAAGCGCCTGCCGGGCTTTGGTGTAGAGCTCCGCTTCCGAGGCCGTCTTGGCCGGGGTCCCCTCCGGTCTGATGCGCGACCCCGGCGCCGCCGCCGGCTCGAGTTTCAAGTGCTGTTCGATGCGCTGAAGACGCTGCGCGATCTGGGTGTTCTGCTCTTCCACCCGTGCCAGTTTCTCCTTCAGCCGATCGCCGCCTTCGTCCGCGGGGCCCTGCTGCTTCAGGGCGTGCTGCAGCTCTTCGACCCGGCCTCCAATCGCCCGCACCTCCTCGCGCACTTCATCGATCTGGGCGCGGGTCGACGCCGCCTGCTGCCGCAATGCCTGCTCGGTGACCTCCCGGCTGCTTGCGAATTCCTCTCGCCGACGGCGCTCCTCGGCATCCCGGAGCTCGATTTCACTGATGCGGGTGTCGATCGTGGTGACATCGCGCCGGGTCGCACAGCCGAAAAGGCCGAAACCGACGACCAGGGCAATCAGGACCCCGACCGGGACGCACCGCGTTTGCCTGAGATCGTTCATACCATTTCCTTACTTCCGCCCGCAGAGCAAGGCTGCCTCTTCGCCGGAGCGTGTATCATCCGGGCCGTGCGGAATATCCGGTTCGGAACGGGGGAACCCATGCGGCAGGTTCCGCTCCTCGCCGCGAAGTCTCCCGAGTGGGCCTCTTCTTGAACAGACGGCAAACGAGCGAAGGGACCGCCCGTTTGCCGTCTGTGGGGCTGCATGCTGCTTTCGGCCGGCATATTGAGACAACGATCATGCCGGCCGGTGTCGGCTGAGACAGCCGGAAGAAACGTGTTAGAAGCTGACCACGAACCCGTCATTGCGGTTCCGAGCCAGGGCCTCCGAGGTCTTGCCCGGATCGATCGGGCGCTCCTCGCCGTAGCTGATGGTGCTGATGCGCTTGGCGTCGATCCCCAGGTCCACCAGGAATTGCTTGGCGGATTGGGCCCGGCGCTCGCCCAGCGCCATGTTGTACTCGTTGGTGCCGATGATGCAGGTGTTGCCCTCGATCAGCAGTTTGGCCGTGGGGTTCGCCTTCAGCCACTCGCCTTTTTTCTTGAGGGCCGCCTGTGACTCGAGTTTCAGGGCCGACTTATCGAATTCGAAGAAGACCCTCTCGGTCATGAAGGCCGGCACGACCGGTTTGGCCGGGGCCGGGGCCGGGGCCGGGGCCGGCGCCGGGGCCACCACCTTGGGCGCCGGGGCGGGAGCCGTCGCGGCCACTTTCTTCTGACAAGCGACCGTGAACAACAGGCCCGGCATCACGAGCAACAACGCCACTACCATCCACCACTTTTTTTGCATGTTTTCCTCCTTTTGGATTTCTTCTTGGTTTACCAGTCGGTGTGTTCCATCAGTTGAAAACACCCGCTGACCACTTGGGATTGCTTTGCTCCCCGTTCAACAGCAAAAGCCGACGCTGTTCAGTGCCGAAGGCCGTCATCACATAGAGTCGGGAAGGACCTTCGCGATTGGTTCCAAAAACAAGAAGTGTGCCGTCGGGCGACCATGATGGTGATTCGCTGCTGCCACTTTCTCGCGTCAGCTGCATCGGGTTTTGACCATCCGCACCGATCACGCACACTTGCTGGAAACCGTTGATCTGGGACGTGTAGGCAATTTTGTCGCCCCGCGGCGACCACGCCGGCTGCGTGTTGTACCGGCCTTCGAACGTCAACCGCGTTTCGCTGCCGGAGGCCAAGTCCAGCACGTAGATCTGCGGGCTGCCGGTCCGGTCGGAGACGAACGCCAATTTACTGCCGTCCGGCGAAAACGAGGGGGATAAATTGGTCCCGCGCCCGCTGGACAATTTTTTAATCACTTTTCCGGCTCCCGTCAATAGGTAAATCTCCTGGCTGCCGCCGAAGGAGAGGGTGGCCGCCAGCTCGAATCGTCCGGGCACCCAGCTGGGCGTGATGTTGATCCCGTTGAGCGCGACGACGGATTCCTTCTTGGAGCTCAGGGTGCGGATGTAGATGTCCGGCTTGCCCCCCTTGTAAGAGGTGTAGGCCAGGTGCTCCCCGTCGTGGGACCATGCCGGGAAAAGGGTGATGGAGTCGTTGTAGGTCACCCGGGAGGGGGCATGGCCGTCGAACTCGCTGGTGTAGATTTCCTTCTTGCCGGAGCCGGTCGACACGAAGGCGATCCGGCTGTTGAAAATTCCCTTGTTGCCCGTCAGGTAGTAAATGACCTCGCTGCAAAACCGCAGCACCATGGTGCGCAGCTCGGCGGCCTGGCCGGAGTAGCGTTTCCCGATCACCTGGCGGGCCTTGAAGGTATCGAAAAGCCGCAGCTCCATCTGAATCGTGTCGCCGGACTGCTCGAAGAGCCCGGTGATCAGGAGCTCCGCACCGATCACCGTCCAGTTCTGAAACTGGATGTCCGTGGCCGCAACGCCGCTTTTCTGCGGGTCGAAGAGAAACGCGCTGCGGTCCATGATCTTAAAAAAGCCGGTAAAATCCAGGCTGCCGGCCATCGAGTCGACGGCCCGGTTGGAAAGCTCCGCTTCGCGGGCCGAGCCGCTCAGATTTTTAAACAGCGGAACCGCCAGGGGGATTTTTCGCAAAAACGGGTTGCGGATATCGATATATTGATAGGATTCCTGCGCCGCAGCCGGCAAAACGGCAACAAAAAAGCAGGCCAGCAGGCCGGCCACGCACCAAAGGACACGGTCTCTCATCGAACATCCTCACGGGTATGGACGCAAGCAAAAACCCCGATAGCATACCGGTTCCTCCCGGAAATGCAATCCCTCATCGCATTCCCTCGGGCGTGAAGCGGATCGCGACCAGGATGTAGGGCATCCGGACAGTCGGCGGGTGGGGTCGCACCGGGCTCGATTTGACGATCGCCCGGTAGGCGGATTCGTCCAAATAGGTGTTGTTGGAACGCTCCGTGTAACGCACGTCGGTGATCTCCCCGCTGGGAAGCACCTTGAAGACAAGCCGCACCTCCAGTTGCTTGCTGGTGCCGGCCAGCTGGGACGAAAAAGCCCAGTTTTTTTCCACCTGAAAAGCGACTTCCGCGCGGTAAATGTCGACCGGCTCGATCTGGCCGGGCCCGCCTCCGCCACCGCCTCCGCCGCCCGCACCGGGACCGGATTCCGTCCCGGCGGGGCCGGAGGGGCCCGGGCGGGGCGGTGCCGGCGGGTCCGCGTCCCCGAGTTTTTTGCGGATGCGGTCGATGGCCGCCGTGACCGAGGAGGTGTCGGGCTCCTTGGTGGTTTTCTGGATCCGGTCGACGGCTTTTTCGATCATCTTCTGGGGGTCCTTGGTCTCCTCCTTGAGGGACTTCTTCTCGCGAACCTTGGGGGGGGCCAGGGAGACCTGCGGTTTCGGCGCCTCCGGCGCGGGCGCGGGGGCCGGTTGGATCGCGGCCACGGCCGGTTTTTCCACCACGGGACGCGGGGCCTCCACCGGCTGGGCCGCCTCGCCGCCGCCACCGCCGGCGGCGGGAGCCGGCCCGGGCATCGACACCAGGTTCACGCTGATCGCTCCGGGGGGCAGCCGGGGCGTGGAAAAGCTCGCAGGCACCCAGATCAAGGCCGCGATCAGCACCAGGTGCAAGACCGCGGAGAGCAGGAAATACCTCGCCGGCGAGCGAACGGGGCTGCCGTTCTCCCAGCGGTCGGTCTCTCCGGGATGACGCCTCGCTTTCATCCGCGTTTCGGCTTCGCCGGCATGGGTTTCTTTTCAGGTGCGGCCGGCTCGGTCACCATTCCCAGCTTGTCGACGCCGGCATCCTTGATGCGGCCCATCACCTGGGCCACCAGTCCGTAGGGCACCTCCCGATCCGCCTTGAGGTAAAGCTCGGGCGAAGTCCGCCCCTGAATGATCTTGGCGAGCTTGCCATCGAGCTCCTCGAGGGTGACCTCAAAGTCGTTGATGAAGATCTGGCCGTCTTTGCGCACGGTGACCATCAGCTGCTCTTCGCGCGTGTCGAGCGGTTGGGCCGTCACCTGCGGCAAGGCCACGTCCAGCCCTTGCACCATCATCGGCGCCGTTACCATGAAAATGATCAGCAGGACCAGCATGACATCCACAAGCGGCGTGACGTTGATTTCGGACATAAACCCACTGTCGCCGTTACCGCTTTTCATACTTTTCTCCTTTCCACCCGCAGGATATCCCGCTCGATGATGTTCAGGAAGTCCGCCGAGAAGCTCTGCAGTTCGGTCTCGACGATGCGGATCCTGTTCATGAAGTGGTTGAAGGCGATCACCGCCGGAATCGCCGCAGCGAGTCCCGCCGCCGTGGCGATCAGCGCTTCGGAAATGCCCGGGGCGACGGTGGCGAGGTTGGCGGAGCCTTTCAAACCGATGCTGTGAAACGACCCCATGATCCCCCAGACGGTCCCGAACAGCCCGATGAAGGGGCTGGTGTTGCCGATCGTGGCCAGAAACGGCACCATCTGGGTCATCCGGGTCATCTCGGTGTTGATGGCGCGCCGCAGCGCCCGCTTCACATTGTCGGTGGCGGTGATGCGCGCCCCGAAGGCGAACCCCGGGGGTACGCCGGCGGCACTGTCGGCGGTCTCCAGCACCTCGCCCGCCTGGCTGGTTTTTTTGAGCTCAAGGTAGGCCACCCGGAAGATCCGCGCCAGGGGGCTGCCCGGCAGCTGCTTGGCCCGGGCAAAGGCATTGGAGAAATCCCGGCTCTTCCAGAAGTAGTCGCTGAAATCCGCTGACTCGCGGAACGCCCGGCGGATATAGCGGTATTTGATCAGAATGATCGCCCAGGTGCTGATCGAGAAGGCAAGCAGCAGCAACAGGACCAGTTGTCCGACCAGTCCGGCGCTGCGAATCATGCCGATCAGATCCATTTGCACAGATTCCATAGTGAAATCCCGCTCCTCCTTGGCAAGGAAAGTGTGGCGCTCGTCGTGAACCGTCAGGGATTCGGGCGTGGAGAGAAGTCAGAAGGAGTTATCCGGCATCCTTGCACCACGATGGCGGCGTCTTGTCATGGATGGCACGCGCCATCCCGCCCCGGGGCGGTTCCCGGTGTCGCGTTCCGGCAATCCGCGATTCGGTTTAAAACTTTTTTATACCACACGCACCGGGGAAGTCAAATGGGGGTTGCCTTTGCCGGCCGTCCGGCATAGAAACGGACCGGTGCCGTTTCGCGCCGAGAGAGGTCCTCCCCATGAAGCCCATCGCCGACCTGTTGTTCGAGGCCCGCATGTTGAAAAACATCCCCCGCTCCGGGTTCCAGTTCCTAGGCGCCGGCCGCGAATCGGTGGCGGAGCATGTCCACTGCACCACCTTCATCGCCTATGTGATGGCGCAGCTCGTGCCGGAGGTGGACGCCCTTACGCTGATCAGCCTCTGCCTGGTGCACGACCTGCCCGAAGCGCGCACCGGGGACATGAACTCGGTTCAAAAAGCCTACGTCCGCACCGACGAGGAAAAGGCGGTCGCGGACGCCACCCGGGAACTGCCCTTCGGTCCGCGATTGTCCGGCCTGCTCGCCGAATACCGGGCCGGGAGCTCGCCGGAGGCCCGGCTCGCGCGCGACGCGGATCAGATCGCCCTGCTCCTTGAGCTGAAGGATCTGATCGACATCGGCTGCGAGCCACCCAAGGAGTGGCTGCCGCATGTGCTCGCCCGGCTGCGGACCGAGACCGGCAAGGCGATCGCCGCCGCCGTGCTCGCCACCCGCCGCGACGCCTGGTGGCGGCCGGCCGCCGAGGCGGTGGAGAA
>JBFYWX010000332.1:0-12875 GCA_041310825.1 Desulfobacteraceae bacterium
CATGGCCCAGCATCCCGACTACCCGAAATGGCAAGAGCTCGCTTCCAAGGAACTGCGCGGGAAACCGGTCGAGACCCTCGCCTGGAAGACCCCCGAGGGGATCGTGGTCAAGCCGCTTTACACGGCCGAGGACCTGGAGGCCTGCGAGCATCTGAACTCCCTGCCCGGCATGGCGCCTTACGTGCGCGGTCCGCGGGCCACCATGTATACCCACCGGCCATGGACCATCCGGCAGTATGCCGGCTTTTCCACCGCCCGGGACTCCAACGCCTTTTATCGCCGCAACCTCGCCGCCGGCCAGATGGGGCTTTCGGTGGCCTTCGATCTCGCCACCCACCGGGGCTACGACTCCGACCACCCCCGGGTCTCCGGGGACGTCGGCAAAGCCGGGGTCGCGGTGGACAGCGTCGAGGACATGAAGATCCTCTTCGATCGGATCCCCCTGGACAAGATGTCGGTCTCCATGACCATGAACGGGGCGGTGCTGCCGGTGCTGGCCGGTTATATCGTGGCCGCCGAGGAGCAGGGGGTGTCCCAGGCGAAGTTGACCGGCACGATCCAGAACGACATCCTCAAGGAATACCTGACCCGCAACACCTACATCTACCCGCCCGAGCCCTCCATGCGGATCGTCGCGGACATCATCGCCTACTGCTCGCGGCACATGCCCAAGTACAACACGATCAGCATCAGCGGCTACCACATGATGGAGGCCGGGGCGAGCTCGGTGCTGCAGTGCGCCTTCACCCTGGCCGACGGGCTGGAGTACGTGCAGGCCGCACTCAAGAGCGGGCTCGGCATCGACCAGTTCGCGCCGCGGCTCTCCTTCTTCTTCGGCATCGGCATGAACTTCTTCATGGACATCGCCATGCTGCGGGCCGCCCGCTGCCTGTGGCACCGGCTCATGAGCCGCTTCGACCCCAAGGACCCCCAGTCTTCGATGCTGCGCACCCACTGCCAGACCTCCGGGTGGAGCCTGGCGGCCCAGGACCCCTACAACAACATCATCCGCACGACCCTGGAGTGCCTCTCGGCGGTTCTGGGCGGGACCCAGTCCCTGCACACCAACTCCTTCGACGAGGCGGTCGGGCTGCCCACGGACCTCTCCGCCCGCATCGCCCGCAACACCCAGCTGATCGTCCAGGAGGAGTCCCAGGTCTGCCGCGTGGTGGACCCGCTCGCCGGTTCCTACTACGTCGAAGCCCTGACCGACGGGATCATCCGGGAATCCATGCAGATCATCCGGGAGGTGGAGGAGCTCGGGGGCATGGCCAAGGCCATCGAGACCGGGATGCCCAAGCTGCGCATCGAGGAGGCCGCCGCCCGCCGGCAGGCCCGGATCGACCAGGGGCTGGACGTCATCGTCGGTGTGAACAAATACCAGGCGACGGAGGAGGTGGACCTCGATATCCTCGAGGTCTCGGCCGGTGTGCGCGACGAACAGGTCGACCGGCTGAAGGCGATTCGCGCCGCACGCGACAACCCCGCCGTGCAGCGCGCCCTGGAGGCGCTGACCCGCGGGGCGGAGAGCGGGGCCAACCTGCTCGAGCTCACCATCCCCGCCGTCCGCCTGCGGGCCACGGTGGGCGAGGTCTCCGACGCCCTGGAGCGGGTGTTCGGCCGCTTTGTCGCCACGACCCGCGCGGTTTCGGGAATCTACTCGGCGGAGTACGGCAACAGCGAGATCATCCAGACGATCCGCACGCGCTGCGACCAGTTCAAGGAGCGCGAGGGGCGCCGGCCGCGGATCCTGGTCGCGAAAATGGGCCAGGACGGCCACGACCGCGGGATGAAGGTCATCGCCACCGGCTTCGCCGACCTGGGGTTCGACGTGGACATCGGCCCCATGTTCCAGACCCCGGAGGAGGCCGCGCGCATGGCGGTTGAAAACGACGTCCACGTCGTGGGCGTTTCCACCCTGGCGGCGGGCCACAAAACCCTGGTGCCCGAGCTGGTGAAGGCCCTCCGGCAGGAGGGGGGCGAGGAGATCCTGGTGGTCGTGGGCGGGATCATCCCCCCCAAGGATTACGAGGTGCTCCACAACGCCGGGGCGGCCTGCGTGTTCGGGCCCGGCACGGCCGTGACCGCGGCCGCCAACCAGGTGCTGAATGCGATTGAGAAAGGACGTTAGGCCCGTCAGCCCGTCGCCGGTCAGCCCGTCGGCCCGTCGCCGGTCGGTCGCCGGTCGACCGGCTGACGGGCCGACCGGCTGACGGGCGACCGATTGTGAACAACATCGATCTGAAAGCCTACATCGACGGGGTTCTGGCCGGCGACCGGCGGGCGCTCTCCAAGACGATCACCTTGATCGAGAGCGCTCTTTCCGCCCACCGGGAGGCGGCCGCGCACATCCTGGGTGCGCTGCTGCCCCGGACCGGCCGGGCGGTGCGGCTGGGGATCACCGGTGTGCCGGGGGTGGGCAAGAGCACCTTCATCGAAAGCCTCGGGCTGATGCTCGTCGAGAAGGGCCTGCGCGTCGCCGTGCTCGCGGTCGACCCGAGCAGCACGCTGAGCGGCGGCAGCGTCATGGCCGACAAGACCCGCATGGAGAAGCTCGCCACCCGGCGCGAGGCCTTCATCCGGCCCTCGCCCTCGGGCGGCTCCCTGGGCGGGGTGGCGCGCAAGACCCGCGAGACGATGCTGGTGTGCGAGGCGGCGGGCTTCGAGGTCATCATCGTCGAGACCGTCGGCGTCGGCCAGTCCGAAACCACCGTGGCCTCCATGGTCGACTTCTTCCTCGTGCTCCTGTTGGCCGGCGCCGGCGATGAACTCCAGGGCATCAAGAAAGGGATCCTGGAGCTTGCCGATGCCCTCGCCATCAACAAGGCGGACGGCGGCAATCTCGAGGCGGCCCGAAAGGCGGCCCGCATCCATGAGCTGGCGCTGCATCTGCTCCAGCCCGCCTCCCACCGCTGGAACCCGCCGGTCCTCACCTGCAGCGCCATCGAGCTGACCGGAATCGGGGAGATCTGGGACACGGTGCTGCGCCACCGCGAGGTGCTCTCCGGTTCCGGGGAACTCGAGCACAAGCGGCGGCACCAGGCTGTCGACTGGGTCTGGACGCTGCTCGACGAGGGGCTCAAGGAACGCTTTTACCGCCACCCGCAAGTCAGAAAGCGACTGCCGGGGGTTCTGCGGGACGTGGCCGCCGGCCGGACTCCGGCCACCGTCGCCGCCGAACGGCTGCTTTTTTTTCTTGACAATGACGCCTAAACATACAACTTGATAATCTTTTATCTATCTTAGCGGACGGCAACGGGCAGGCCCGTCGAGGGAATGCGAGTCCCGGCGGCGGGGATCGATGCGTGCCGCGCCCGGGACGGCGGGCGGGAGCTGCCGGTAGGGGGCCGCGCCGCTCGCCTGCACGCCGGGGTGCGACGCTATTCAGGAAAGGAACGAGCGATATGGGAATCACGGAAGACAAGATCAAGGATCTCAAGGCGCGTGAAGCCAGACTGCTCCAGCTGGGCGGCGAGAAAGCGGTGGCCCAACACAAGGCCAAGGGCAAGCTCACCGCCCGCGAACGCATGCATCAGCTCTTCGACCCGGGGACGTTCCGCGAGCTCGACATGTTCGTCACCCACCGCTGCGTGAACTACGGGATGGACAAGGTGGAGATCCCCTCCGACGGGGTCATCACCGGCCACGGGCTCGTGAACGGCCGGCCGGTCTTCGCCTTTTCCCAGGATTTCACCTCACGTGCCGGGAGCCTTGGGGAGATGCACTCCAAGAAGATCTGCAAGGCCATGGATCTGGCCCTCAAGGCCGGGGTGCCGTTCGTGGGCATGAACGATTCCGGCGGCGCGCGGATCCAGGAGGCGGTCGACGCCCTCTCCGGCTACGGCCAGATCTTTTTCCGCAACTCCGCGAGCTCCGGGGTCATTCCGCAGATTTCGGCCATCATGGGGCCGACGGCCGGCGGTGCGGTCTATTCCCCGGCCATGACCGATTTCATCTTCATGGTCAAGAACACGAGCTACATGTTCATCACCGGCCCGGAGGTCATCAAGTCCGTCACGGGCGAGGAGATCAGCTTCGAGGAACTCGGCGGGGCCAAGGCGCACAACGAAAAGAGCGGGGTGGCCCACTTTGCCTGTGAAAACGATGCCGACTGCATCGCCCAGATCAAACGGCTGCTCGCCTACCTGCCGGCGAACAACATGGAGGACCCGCCGGTGGTCCCCGCCGGCGACGACCCGCGCCGCTGCGCCCCGGAGCTCGACCGGATCATCCCGGACAACCCCAACCGGGCCTACGACATGAAGGAGGTGATCCGGGCCGTGGTCGACAACGGGGAGTTTTTCGAGCCCCACCAGGCCTTCGCCCAGAACATCATCGTCTGCTTTGCACGGCTGAACGGGCGCACGATCGGCATCATCGCCAACCAGCCCAAGGCGCTCGCCGGCTGTCTCGACATCAACGCTTCGGACAAGGCCACCCGCTTCATCCGCTTCTGCGACGCCTTCAACATCCCGCTGCTGACCATCGCCGATGTCCCCGGCTACCTGCCGGGCAGCCAACAGGAATGGGGCGGGATCATCCGCCACGGGGCGAAGCTCCTGTGGTGTTACTCGGAGGCCACGGTGCCCAAGCTCCTGCTCGTGACCCGCAAGGACTACGGGGGGTCGTATCTCGCCATGTGCTCCCGGGACCTGGGGGCGGACATGGCCTTTGCCTGGCCCACGGCGGAAATCGCCGTCATGGGGGCCGAGGGTGCGGCCAACATCATCCACCGCAAGGAGATCACCGAGGCGGCCGATCCGGCGGCCAAGCGCAAGGAGAAGATCGCCGAGTACGAAGCCCTGTTTTCGAACCCCTACGTCGCCGCCGCGCGCGGGTACATCGATGCGGTTATCCTGCCGAGCGAGACCCGGTCGCGGCTGATCGACGCGCTCGAAACCATGTGCGCCAAGCGCGAGCTGAGGCCGCCCAAGAAGCACGGGAACATTCCGATGTGATGAAAGGGTCGGCCCGTCGGCCCGTCAGCCGGTCGGCCGGTCGGCCCTGGGCCGTCAGACGGGCGACGGGCTGACGGGCTGACCTTTATAACACCGACGAGGACGTTATGACCGAGACCAAGAAGAAGATCGCCGCTGCGATCGCCGCCGTGGCGCACTACCTTGAGGAGGAGGCGGCGGCGCTGCAGTTCGCCCAGCCTCCCGCCGAGGCGGCCCCGGCCGGACCGACACCGTGGGCCTTGAACGGCCGCCAGACCCAGATGCAGCTGCGCAGCCTGATGCAGCTGCGCGCGCTCGGACGGATGGGATGACATCAGCGCCGGAGCGGGCCTTGGCGGTCCGCCCACCGGCCGCACCCTTTTCAAAAATGGTTAAAAGGAGACCCCCACGATGAGTAACGAGAATGCCGTCAAGATGACCCAGATGAACTACGCCCCCAAACGGCCCAAGGCGGAGAACCCCGTCAAGATCGAGGACCTCTCGCTGCGCGACGGCCACCAGTCTCTCTTCGCCACCCGCGGCCGCACCGAGGACATGCTCCCGGTGGCCGAGATGATGGACGAGGTCGGGTTCTGGGCCATGGAGGTCTGGGGCGGCGCCACCTTCGACACCATGCACCGCTTTCTGAACGAGGACCCCTGGGAGCGGATCCGCACCCTTAAAAAATACATCAAGAAGACCCCCTTTTCGATGCTCCTGCGCGGCCAGAACCTGGTCGGCTACCGCAACTACGCCGACGATGTCGCCAAAGCCTTCGTCGAGCGCACGGCGGCCAACGGCATGGACATCTTCCGCACCTTCGATGCGTTGAACGACTACCGCAACTTCGAGATCGTGGTTCCGGCCATCAAGGCCGCGGGCAAGCATTTCCAGGGCTGCATCTGCTACACGATGACCGAGCCGCGCCTGGGCGGGGAGGTCTACAACATCGACTACTATGTCAAGAAGGCCAAGGACCTCCAGGCCATGGGGGCCGACAGCATCTGCATCAAGGACATGGCCGGGCTGATCGCGCCCTACGACGCCTACGCGCTGGTCTCGGCCTTGAAGAAGGCCGTCAAGCCGCCCATCCACCTGCACAGCCACTTCACCTCGGGCATGTCGGCCATGTCCCAGTTGAAGGCGATCGAGGCCGGGGTCGACATCATCGACACCGTCATGGCGCCTTACGCCTACCGCACCTCGCACGCGGCGATCGAGCCCCTGGTCATGACCCTGATCGGCACCAACCGCGACACGGGCTTCGACATCAAGCTGCTCGCCTCCATCAACGAGGTGCTCGAAAAAGAGGTGATGCCAAAGTACAAGCACCTGCTCGACGACACCAAGATGTCCATCATCGACATCAACGTGCTTCTGCACCAGACCCCGGGCGGGATGCTCTCGAACCTCGTCAACCAACTGAAGCAGATGGACGCGGTGGATCGGATCGACGAGGTGTTCGCCGAGCTGCCGCGGGTGCGGAAGGATCTCGGCCAGATCCCGCTCGTCACCCCCACGAGCCAGATCGTCGGCGTGCAGACGGTGAACAACGTGCTCTTCGACACCAAGGAGGAGCGCTACAAGATGATCACCGACCAGGTCAAGGACCTCTGCTACGGGCTCTACGGCAAGACCGCCGTCCCGATCGACTCGCAGGTTCAGAAGAAGGCCCTTAAGGGCTATGCCCGCGGGGAGAAGCCCATCACCGCGCGCGCGGCCTCGGTGCTCGAGCCCGAACTGGAGAAGGCCAAGGAGGGGACCAAGGGCCTGGCGAAGGACCTCGATGACGTTTTGATCTATGCCCTTTACCCCGTCACGGGCCTGAAGTTCCTCAAGTGGAAATACGGCAAGGAGGCCCCGCCGGCCGAGACCCAGCCGGTCAGCATCGAACAGGTCCGCAGGCAGGATGAGCTGGTGCAGAAGGCCAAGGCCGGGCTCTTGGTCGAAAAGCCTCAGAAACAGGCGCCGCCGATGAGCGAGCAGGCGCGCAAGTTCAACGTCTTCGTCGACGGGGAGTACTTCGAGGTGGGGGTCGACGCCCTTGGCGGCGCGCCGGTGGTGAGCTACGCGCGCCCCATGGCGGCCCCGGCCCCGGCCCCGGTCATGGCGCCCGCCCCGGCCGCCGCTCCGGCCCCGGCCCCGGCGGCTCCTCCCGCGGCCGAGGTCAAGGGCACGCCCCTCAGCGCCCCCATGCCGGGTATGATCGTCAAGTACCTGAAAAACGTCGGGGACAAGGTGAATGAGGGCGAAACCGTGACGGTGCTCGAGGCCATGAAGATGGAGAATGCCCTCCCGGCCCCGGTGACCGGCACGCTTCGGGCCATCAACTTCAAGAGTGGCGACTCCGTCAAGAAGGGCGATGTGCTGCTCGTGATTGGATAGGAGGCTGGGAAGCGAGTAAGCTGGGAGGCTAGGAAGCTAGGAGGCTGGGAAGCATTAGGCACCAAGCACCAAATACGAAACACCAAAAACTAAACACCGATGCCTTATGAAAATCCACGAATACCAGGCCAAGCAGCTCTTTAAAAAATACGGCGTTCCCGTCCCCGCGGGCGGGGCGGCCTTCAGCGTCGAGGAGGCCCTTGCGGCCGCGGCGGGGCTGGGCGGCTACCCCGTGGTGGTCAAGGCCCAGATCCATGCCGGCGGCCGCGGCAAGGGTGGGGGGGTGGCCCTGGCCCGATCGGCGGAGGAGGTGAAGCAGGCCGCCGGCCGGATCCTCGGCATGACCCTCGTCACCCACCAGACGGGGCCCGCGGGGCGACGGGTGGGGAAGGTGCTGGTGGAGCAGGGGTTGAACATCCAAAAGGAGCTCTACCTCGGCATCATCCCCGACCGGGGCTCGGCCCAGATCGTCCTCATGGCGAGCGAGGCCGGCGGCATGGACATCGAGGAGGTGGCCGCCCGCAGCCCGGAGAAGATCATCAAGGTCTTCGTCAACCCCCTGCTCGGACTCCAGGGCTACCACTGCCGCCAGCTCGCCTTCGGGCTCAACCTGCCGGCGGCGGCCGCCAAGAGCTTTACCCCCATGATCCAGCACCTCTACCGCCTGTTCATGGAGTATGACTGCTCGCTGGTGGAGATCAACCCGCTCGTCATCACGGCCGATGGGGCCCTCATCGCCCTGGACGCCAAGCTCACCTTCGACGACAACGCGCTCTTCCGCCACAAGGATGTTCTGGAGCTCCGGGACCTCGACGAGGAAAACCCGCTCGAGGTCGAGGCCTCCAAGTTCAACCTGAACTACATCGCCCTCGACGGTAACGTCGGCAACATGGTGAACGGGGCCGGGCTCGCCATGGCCACCATGGACATCATCAAGCTCGCCGGGGCCGAGCCCGCCAACTTCCTGGATGTGGGCGGCGGGGCCAGCGCCGAAATGGTGGAGAACGGCTTCCGCATCATCCTCTCGGATGAGAACGTGAAGGGGATCCTGATCAACATCTTCGGCGGCATCCTGCGCTGCGACACGCTGGCCCGGGGGGTCGTCGAGGCTGCTGCCAAAACCGGGATCAAGGTGCCGGTGGTGGTGCGCATGGAAGGGACCAACGTGGAGGAGGGCCGCCGCATCCTGGCCGAGTCGGGCTTGAACCTGATCACGGCCGCGGACCTCAAGGACGCCGCCGCCAAGGTGGCGCAGATCGTTAAGTAGCGCCCGTCCATAAACGGCGTCTTACAGCCCATGCCGGCGTTCTCGCTCTTCGCAATCCTCGACGGTGCCACACACTCCCGCCGTGGGCGGGACGGTTGCGAAATCGCTGCGGCCTTGGCTTGAACCGTAATCCGCCATTTCTGGATGGACACTGAGTAATGGGATGCGGGGTGCGGGATACGGGATGCGGGATATGAGATAGGGGATAAGTGCCTCTCTGAAGGATAAGGATAAGGAGCGGATTGTGGCCATATTCGTGAACAAGGAGACGCGCGTGGTGGTCCAGGGGATCACCGGCAAGGAGGGCCAGTTCCACACGCGGCAGTGCGTGGCCTACGGCACCCGGGTCGTCGCCGGGGTCACCCCGGGCAAGGCCGGCCAGAACATGGACGGGATCCCGGTGTTCAACACCGTGCACGACGCCGTCCAAAAAGCCGGGGCGGACTGCAGCCTGATCTTCGTGCCGCCGGCCTTCGCCGCCGACGCCATCATGGAGGCGGCCGATGCCGGCATCCGCCTGATCGTGGCGATCACCGAGGGGATTCCGGTGCTCGACATGATGAAGGTCAAGAACTACATCGCCGGCAAGCCGGTGCGGCTGATCGGGCCCAACTGCCCGGGCATCATCACCCCCGGCGAGGCCAAGATCGGCATCATGCCGGCCGCCATTCACACCCCCGGCGGGCCGATCGGGGTCGTTTCGCGCTCCGGGACCCTGACCTATGAAGTGGTGCACCAGCTGACTAAACAGGGGATCGGCCAGACCACCTGCATCGGGATCGGCGGGGACCCGGTCAACGGCACGAACTTCGTGGACTGCCTCGCAGCCTTCGAGAAGGACCCCGCCACGGCCGGGGTGGTCATGGTGGGCGAGATCGGGGGCGGCGCCGAGGAGACGGCCGCGGAGTTCATCCGCGCCGAGATGAAGAAGCCGGTGGTCGGGTTCATCGCCGGTCTGACGGCGCCCCCCGGCCGACGCATGGGCCATGCCGGCGCCATCATCAGCGGCGGCTCCGGGACGGCCCAGGCCAAGATCGACGCCATGAAGGCCGCCGGCATCCACGTGTGCGAGAACCTGGGGACCTTCGGGGAGTTGTGCAAGAGGGTGTTTCACTAGAGGTCGCCGGTCGGCCGGTCTCCGGTCAGCCGGTTAAAAAAATATGACTTGCCCACGCTGAAGCCTAACCGGGCCGACGGGCTGACGGGCGACGGGCCGACGGACTGACCGACATGCACGAAATGGGCATCGCCCTGCAGATCATCGAGATTGCGACCGCCGCCGTCCCGGCGGACATGGGCCCGGCCAAGGTGGCAAAGGTCAACCTGAAGATTGGCAAGCTCGCCGCGGTAGTGTCCGATAGCCTGCGGTTCTGTTTCGAGATCGCCACGCGCGACACCCCGCTCGCCGGCGCCGAGCTGGCCATCGAGGAGAGCCCGGTGGTGGCCCGCTGCCAGGCGTGCGGTGTGCACTGGACGATCGAGGAACCGGCCTTCACCTGCCGGGACTGCGGCAGCGGGTCGCTCGAGATCCTCTCCGGGCGGGAGCTTGACATCGTGTCGATCGAAGTGGCACAAGAGGAGGGGTATGGCGACGGGAAACGATAAGCAGCGCGCCACGCGCGAGATCAAGGTGGTTCAGCGGGTCCTCAAGGTCAACGAGCGCATGGCGGAGGAGAACCGCCGGCGGTTTTCCGAAAAAGGGGTCTTTGTCATCAACGTGATGAGCTCTCCCGGCTCCGGCAAGACGGCCACCCTTCAGAAGACCCTCGAGCGGCTCCTGCCGGATGTCCGCGCCGCGGTCATCGTGGGGGACGTCGCCACCACTCACGATGCGGACCGCCTGGCGGTGACCGGCGCCCCGGTGGTGCAGGTGAACACCGATGCCTTCGGCGGGGACTGCCACCTCGCGGCCCACGTGATCGAGAAAGCCGCGGACGACATCGATCTGGATGCGATCGAGCTTCTGATCGTCGAGAACGTGGGCAACCTGGTCTGCCCGGCGGAGTTCGACATCGGCGAGGACGCCCGGGTGGTGGTCTTGAGCGTGACCGAAGGCGAGGACAAGCCCGTGAAGTACCCCACCATGTTCCGGACCTGCGATGCCGCCATCCTGAACAAGATCGACCTTCTGCCCCACCTCGACTACGACAAGGAGAAGGCCGTCGCCTACATCCACCAGGTGAACCCCGCCATGCCGGTGTTTGAGATCTCCGCCCGCACCGGGGCGGGCATGGAGGCCTGGATCGGGTGGCTGAAGGAGAAAATGAGCTTAAAGTTTAAAGTTTAAAGTTATTGGAAGGAGAAGGGCAGCGGGCCGCAGGGGCGGTCCGCTGCTTTTTTTTCGTGTGCCTGAACCTCTGCGCCCCGCCGCAGGCGGGCGCGTTTCCTCGGCCCTTAAGCGGGAGCTTCAGCCATGGCGCTTTTCCAGAAGGGCGAGAGCTCGCGCAGCCGCGCGATGACCGGCGGGAGTTTGTCCAGGACGACGTCGATTTCCTTCTGCGTGGTGTAGCGGCTCAGGCTGAAGCGGATCGAGCCGTGGGCGGCGGTGAACGGAATCCCCATGGCCCGCAGCACGTGGGATGGCTCGAGCGAGCCCGAGGTGCAGGCCGAGCCCGAGGAGGCGCAGATCCCGTGCTCGTTCAGCATGAGCAGGATCGCCTCCCCCTCGACGAACTCGAAGGCGACGCTCGTGGTGTTGGGCAGCCGGTGTTCCGGGTCCCCGTTCACCCGGGTGTGGGGCACGCGGGCGAGGAGGCCCTGCTCCAGCCGGTCCCGCAGCGCGCTCACCCCGCGGGTGCCCTCCGCCTCCAGGTGCCGGCGGGCCAGCTCGGCGGCTTGGCCCAGACCGATGATCGCGGCGGTGTTCTCGGTGCCGCCGCGCCGGTTCCTTTCCTGGTGGCCCCCGATCATGAAGGGGGTGAACTTCGTCCCCTTGCGCACGTAGAGCGCGCCGATCCCCTTGGGCCCGTGGAGCTTGTGGCCCGAAAGCGAGAGCATGTCCACGGCGCTTTTGCCGAGATCGATGGGGATCTTGCCCACGGCCTGCACCGCGTCGGTGTGAAACACGATTCCGCGCTCCTTGACCGTGCGGGCGACCTCCTCGATCGGGAAGATGACCCCGGTTTCGTTGTTGGCCCACATCAGGCTCACGATGGCCGTGTCGTCGCCGAGGCTCTCGAAGAGATAGTCGCGGTCGAGGCGTCCCTGGCCGTCCACCGGCACGAAGGTCGTGCGATAGCCCTTCTTGGAGAGGGTCTCATAAAGGTTTTTGACGGCCGGGTGCTCAACGCGGGAGGTGACGAGATGCCGCTTGCCGGGGTGAGACTCGATGGCCGCGTGGATGGCGGTGCTGTCGCTCTCCGTGCCGCAGCTGGTGAAGACGATCTCCTCCGGGGAGGCCCCGATCACCTGTGCAAGCTGCTCGCGTGCCGTGCGGATCCGGGCGCCCACCCCGCCGCCGAAGGAGTGCATGCTCGAGGGGTTGCCGTAATAGTCGGAAAAATAGGGGAGCATGGCCTCCAGCACCTGGGGGTCCACCCGGGTGGTGGCGTTGTTGTCTAAGTAAACGACCTCCGTCATCACTGCACCTCCTCCACCACCAGCTCCGGGCTCACGAGCTCGCGCAGTTTGTGCTCGACGTAGTGCTTGAGGGTGATGTGGGACTTGGCGCAGCTCGCGCAGGAGCCCCCCAGCCGCACCAAGACGCGGTTGCCGTCCACGTCCACCAGCTCCAGCCGGCCGGCATCCTTTTTGAGGGTCGGGTTGATCTCGCGCTCGATGCTCTCCTCGATCAGCTTGATCTTCTGCAGGTTGGTCAACGCCCGGGGCCGGAGGGGGACCAGGCGGTGGGCGCCGCGCACGCTGTCGATGATCTCCTGGATGCGGTCGTGGCACTTGGTGCAACCGCCCCCGGCCTTGACATAGTCGGTGACATCCTCGATGGCCTTGAGATGGTTTTCACGCACGACCCGCTCGATCTCCCGGTCGGTCACGCCGAAACACTCGCAGACGATCTCACCGTCGATCTTTTTGCCGGCCTCGCCCCGGGAGCAGGCGATGGCCTTTTCCAGCGCCTCCCGGCCCATGACCGAGCAGTGCATCTTCTCCTTGGGCAGACCCCCCAAATAGCCGGCGATGTCCTCGTTGGTGATTTGGGACACCTCCTCCAGGCTCTTGCCGATGACCATCTCGGTCAGGGCCGAGGAGGAGGCGATGGCGCTGGCACAGCCGAAGGTCTGGAACTTGGCGTCCCGGATCCGTCCGCTCTCATCCAGCTTGAAATAGAA
>JBFYWX010000334.1:0-10797 GCA_041310825.1 Desulfobacteraceae bacterium
ATTCCAGAATGAGTATTCTTACTCATACCTTTTACAACAAAAAACGCCCGCTTGTCCAGGAAATAATGAATGGGTGCTTAAAAATGATTAAAAAAACTACCGAAAGAACTAAACTGTTACAAAAATAGGGCATGTAGACGTCGCTCAACAGGTCGTAGCGGACGCTGAAGAGGATCAGCCCGGCCGTCGGGAACAGGAAAAAAAAACCGAAGGCCAGGTTGAGCTTGCGCTGGAGCCGGGGTGGCGGACGGTTCTTGGAGGGGGACGGGGATGGCATATCCATATCAAGGTTATTCTATTCCAAAAAGGGGAATTCGGCAAGAAACCGCCCTTTTTTCCGTGGGGACGTAATCCTCGGGCTTGACTTTTCGTGCGCGCAGGGCTAGCGGCAGGGTCAACACCGCGCGCGCAGGGCGCGCAGCGTATCGGAGGCGAACATGCGGGCCGTGGTTCAACGCGTCAGCGAGAGGTCGGTGATGGTGGCCGGCGAGCAGGTGGCCCGCATCGGCCGCGGGCTTCTGGTGCTTCTGGGGGTTGCCGCTTCCGACGGGACGCGTCAAGCGGAGATGCTGGCGGAGAAGATCGCCCACCTGCGCATCTTCGAAGACGACCAGGGCCGGCTCAATCGATCACTCATCGAAATCGGGGGGGAGCTTTTGGTCGTGTCGCAGTTCACCGTGCTGGGGGAGTGCCGCGGGGGACGGCGGCCTTCGTTCACGGCCGCCGCGCCGGCCGAACAGGCGGCCCGGCTCTATGCGCATTTCGTGCAGGCGGCCGGCCGCTGCGGCGTCCCGGTGCAGACCGGGAAATTCCGGGCGCTGATGGCGGTCGCGCTGGTCAACGAGGGTCCGGTGACCCTGATCGTGGAGGTGTGAAGCGCATATGGGGTTCAGGGTTCACGGTTCCGGGTTCACGGTTGGAGGACAGCAGCGTCTGAACCGCGAACCCGAAACCCGTTATCCCGTATCTCGCATCCCGAACCTCACCTCGCCCGCTTCAGCCCGAGATGACGTGGGCGAAGGCGCTGTGGTTGTGGATGGATTCGAAGTTTTCGGCGCTGACGGAAAACCAGGTGATGTTCGCATCGGAGCGCAGGCGCTGGGCGATGTCGCGCACGATGTCCTCGACGAACTTCGCGTTGGCGTAGGCCCGCTCCGTTACGCATTTCTCGTCCACGCGCTTCAGGACCGAGTACACCTCGCTCGAGGCGCAGGCCTCCACGAGCTCGATCATGTCCTCGAGCCAGATGAACTTGCGGAACCTCAGCCCGAGCCGCACCTCGCCCCGCTGGTTGTGCGCCCCGAAGTCGCTGATCTCCTTCGAACAGGGGCAGACCGAGGTGATCGGCACCACCACTTCGGACATCAGGTCCACCCGCCCGGAGGGGTCACTCGACCCCACGATGCTGCAGCAGTAGTCCATCAGCCCGGTCGCCATGCTGATGGGGGCCTTTTTCTCGATGAAATAGGGGAAGCTCATCTCGAGGTGGGCGGAGGCAGCGTTCAGGCAGCTTTTCAGGCTCTCCAGGATCAAGGCGAACTTCTTCAGCGACACCTCGGGCTTGAGCTCGTGCAGCATCTCCACGAACCGGCTCATGTGCGCACCCTTGTAGTCGTGCGGCAGGTCCACGAACATGTGGATCGTGGCCACCGTGTGCTGGTACCCGTCCCGGCGGTCGCGGACGGTGATCGGGTAGCGCAGGTTCTTGATGCCCACCTTGTGAATGGGGATGTTGCGGAAGTCGCGCTCGCTCTGGACGTCTCGCATGGCCGCCTACTTCAGCAGGTACTCGGGGTTGACATGGCGCAGGCTACGAAAAATGTTGCCCCGGATGTTGGGGTTGCCCCGATAGAGCCCGGCGAGCATGTCCTGGACCGTCC
Organism: Desulfobacteraceae bacterium; assembly: GCA_041310825.1. Lineage (GTDB taxonomy): Bacteria > Desulfobacterota > Desulfobacteria > Desulfobacterales > SpSt-501 > SpSt-501. The sequence goes on from JBFYWX010000334.1 coordinate 1,881, forward strand.
GCCGCCGCGAGGTCCCGGAGGTCGGACAGGGGTTGGCCACGACCGGCAGCCGCTGCTCGCGCACGAACCGCGCGACGAGGGTCTTGCCGGCATAGGCGAGCGGCCGGATGATCGTGAAACGGCCGCCGAACAGGCTCTGCCCGGGCCGCATGGTGCTGATCTCCCCGGCGTAGAACATGTTGATGAAAAGCGTCTCGATGACATCGTCCTGGGTATGGCCCAGTGCCAGGCGGCCGCACCCCAGCTCGTCCGCGACTTCGAACAGCCGCTGGCGCCTGAGCCGCGCGCACAGGAAACAGGGATTTTCCCGGTTCTCCGGGCTGTGGCCACGACGCCCGAAGTCGGTCAGCTCCACGCGCAGCGGGACCTTGAGCGTTCGGCAGAACGCTTCCAGCCCGGGGCCGGCGGGCTCACCACCGAACCCCAGGTCGATGTGGACGGCCGCCAGTTCATACCGCACGCGCACCCGCCGTCTCCGGTCGGCCAGCATCCACAGCAGGGAGAGGCTGTCGCCCCCGCCGGAGAGCCCGACGAGGATCCGATCCCCCTCCCGGATCATGTCGTAATCGTGGACGGCCTTGCCGATGGACCGGTTCAACGCGGCGGTGGCGTGCCCGGCGGGCCGCACCTCAGGTCTCTTCGATCTGCGGCCGTTTTTTGATGATGCGCCCGGCGGCCACCTCCCGCAGGGAGATCACGACGTCTTCGTTCTTGGGCGAGCTCACCAGGTAGTCCGAGCCTTCCCGGATCTGGCGCACCCGGCGCGCCACCATGTTGACCAGGATAAAGCGGTTGGGGATCTTCTTCAGGCAATCTTCGATTGTGATGCGTGCCAACGGGCACCTCCGACAGTCATCGTTATGGGGTTCAAATGATATCGATCAGCTCATAGGTGCGTTGACCGCCCCCCGGGACCTCGATGATGAGCTCGTCGCCCGGTTTGCGGCCCAGCATGGCCCGTCCCAGCGGGGAAACCACCGAAATGCGGCCGTTGCCCACATCCGACTCATCGGGCCCCACCAGCTGGTACTTCACGTCCTCGCCGGTTTCGAGGTTGCCGAGGAGCACCCGGCTGCCGAACACCACCCGGTCCTTCGGCAGATCGACGGGATCGATCACCTCCAGGCTGGCCAGCTTGTATTCCAGCTCACCGATCCGCCCTTCGATGAAGCTCTGGCGGTCCTTGGCGGCGGCGTACTCCGCGTTTTCGCTCAAATCCCCGTGCGCGCGCGCCTCCTCGATGGCCCGGATGTTCTCCGGGCGTTCTACGCGTTTTAGTTTTTCGAGCTCCTTGCGGAGGGCCTGATAGCCCGCCGGGGTGACCGGCATCCGTTCCACCATTCAGCTCCTTTTTATAAATGCCGCTCGGCCAGCACCTGAGCGATCTGCACGGCGTTGGTGGCGGCGCCTTTGCGAATGTTGTCGGCCGCGATCCACAGGTTGATCCCGTTCGGGATGGACTCATCCTGCCGGATCCGGCCGACGAGGGTCAGATCCTGGCCGGCGGCGTCGATCGCCAGCGGGTAGCGCAGGCTCTGCGGGTCGTCCACCACCTTGACGCCGGGCGCAGCGCTCAGCAGCGCCCGCACCTGCTCGACACCGGCGTGCTCGCGGGTCTCCACGTTGACCGCCTCGGAATGACCGAAAAAGACCGGCACCCGCACGGTCGTGGCGGTGACGCCGATGGTCTCATCTTCGAGGATCTTGCGGGTTTCGTTCACCATCTTCATCTCTTCCTTCGTGTAGCCGTTCTCCAGGAAGGCGTCGATGTGCGGCAGACAGTTGAAGGCGATGCGGTGCGGGTAGACGTGCGCCTCCACGTTCAGAAAGTTGATCATGGCCCGGGTCTGGTTGAAGAGCTCCTCGATGGCCTTTTTCCCGGTGCCCGAAACCGACTGGTAGGTGGACACCACGATCCGGCGGATGCCGAACCGGCGGTGGATGGGGTTCAGGGCCACCACCATCTGGATCGTCGAGCAGTTGGGGTTGGCGATGATCCCTTTCCGGCGGAAGTCGCCCACGGCGTGCGGGTTCACCTCGGGCACCACGAGGGGGACCTGCGGGTCCATGCGCCAGGCGCTGGAGTTGTCGATGACCACGCACCCGGCCGCGGCGGCGGCGGGGGCGAACCTCTGGCTGGCGGCGCCGCCGGCCGAAAAGAGGGCGATGTCCATTCCGGCAAACGAATCGTCGGTCAACTCCTCGACCGCGACCATGTCCCCCCGGAACCGCAACTGCCGCCCGACGGAGCGCGACGTGGCCAGCAGGCGCAGAGACTTCACCGGAAAGCGCATCTCCTCCAGGCAGGTGATCATCTGGTTGCCCACGGCGCCGGTCGCACCGGCCACCGCGACGTTGAAGCGTTTGGCACTCATCTGGGTTCTCCTTGTTTGTTACAGCGCGCGCGGCAGGCCCTGCACTGCCGACGAATCTCCCGGCTACGTTCCGGACGGGGGGGATTCAAACGAACCGATAACGGAGCTGCCGGCCGACACCCGGTCGCCGACGGCTACCTGCAGCCGGATCTCCTGGGGAAGGTAGAGGTCCAGGCGCGACCCGAAACAGATCATCCCGAAACGCTGGCCGCGCTGCAGCCGGTCGCCGGCCTTCACCCGGCAGATGATCCGCCGGGCGATCAGCCCGGCCACCTGGACGACGCAGAGGTTGCGCCCGTCATCGGTTTGCAGAAACAGCGCGTTGTGCTCGTTGCGCCCGGAGGCATCCGGGCGGTCGGCCGCCACGAACTGCCCGGGGCGGTAGCGCATCCGCGTCACCCGGCCCTCGACGGGGGCACGATTGACGTGCACGTTGAGCACCGACATGAAAATGCTGACCCGGCGGCACTGCCCATCGAAAAAGGGGCCGCCGTCGGCCAGCGCCGTGGCGATGACCTTGCCGTCGGCCGGCGAGACCACGGCATTCGGGACGGTTGGGATGACCCGGTCCGGGTCCCTGAAAAAACCGCAGATGCCGAAGGTCGCCACCAACCCGACCAGGGCGGCTACGGTCAATCCCAGCAGGGCCAGGATCAGGGTCGCAAAAGCCGCCCCGAAAATGAGCGGCACCCCGGCGGCGGCTATCGGGAAGGCGAACCGGCTCGGCGGGTCCGACCAGCTGAATTCATCCATCGCGTCGTTTCCGGCCTGCGCTGCGGGCAGGCGTTGTCGAAGTGGGACACCGCGTGTCCGAATCTCTCAGATTTGATAAAGTCATCTTTTTAGCAATTTCAGAACAAGCTGTCAATCATCGGTCGGCACCCCTGCCGGACCTCCCGCTCCGGGGGCGGGTCGCGGGCGCGCGACGTCATCGGGAGGCAGCGGCGGCTTGGCGTCGGGTCGGCGCACATACCGGGGTACCAGAAGAGCGGCGTCGCTTCTGGGGTCCCGCAGGAGTCGGGCCCGCGCCAGCTCGGCCACCGATGAGCCCCGGATGGGGTCGAACCCACTCCCGGCGAACCGGGCCCGCTCCCCCAGCGCGGCAATGATGCGCTCGCGATAAAGCCGGGCGCCGTCCCCGACGAACAGGCAGGGGTCGGGGCCGTCCGCCAGCGCCGCCTCGACCGGGCCCACCGCGTCGGCCCCACGCGCCCGGTAGCCATCCGTGTTGGAGACGAAGTGGTTGAAGTACACCTCCCCCTTGCGGGCATCGAGCAGTGGGCAGATCACGCCCGGCCAGCCCCGCCACGGGTGGGCCAGCGCCTCTAAGCTGGATATGCCGACCGCCGGCCGGCCGAGGGCGAAGGCCAACCCCTTGATGACCCCAAGCCCGATCCTCAACCCCGTAAAGGAACCCGGCCCGATGGTCACGCCGAAGCCCTCGATTTCCGCCGCCGCCAGGCGTGCGGCGCTCAGGGCGCTCTGGATGAGCCCGAGAAGCTGGGTCGAATGGGTGCGCCCTTGCCCCAGGGTCAACTCGCAGACCACTCCGGCCGCGTCATGGATGGCGACACTGCAGGTCGGCGTGGCGGTATCGACCGCCAGGATCCTCATGCGGTCGGCACCCGTTTGCGGCTGACCATGGCGTGGGTCAGGACCTCTTCCATCGTCTTGACGGAAATAAATTTAACTTTACGCTTTAAATATGACGGCATATCTATAAGATCTTTAATATTTTTTTCAGGTATCACAATCGTTCGGATCCCGGCCCGTACCGCCCCCAGGGCCTTCTCCTTCAGCCCCCCGATGGGCAGCACCCGACCCCGCAGCGTGACTTCGCCCGTCATGGCCACGTCGTTGCGCACGGGACGCCCGGAAATGGCGGAGATGAGGGCCGTCGCCATGGCGACACCGGCCGAGGGTCCGTCCTTGGGAATGGCCCCGGCCGGGACATGGATATGAACATCGGTGGTGTCGAAGCTGTGGCGTTTCGAATCCGCCCGGCGTTGATGGGCACGGGCATAGGTCAGGGCGGCCCGGGCCGATTCCTGCATCACCTCGCCCAGCTGACCGGTCACGATCAACTCGCCCTTACCCTTGATCAGGGAGGCCTCCACGTAGAGCACCTCTCCTCCGACCTGGGTCCAGGCGAGTCCGGTCGCGAGCCCCACCTGACTCTCCTCCTGGTCCATTTCCGGGATGAACTTCGATGGGCCCAGGAACTTGGAAACCCCCTGGCGGCTGAGATGCACGGGGGCACGCTTGCCTTCGGCCAGGCGCCGCGCGACTTTGCGGCAGATGGTTCCGATCTCCCGTTCGAGATTGCGCACGCCGGCCTCCGATGTGTACTCGGCGGTAATCCGGCGCAGCGCCCCCTCACTGAAGCTCAGGTGCTTGGCCTTGAGGCCGTTCTCCCGCACCTGCCGCGGGATGAGGTGCGCGCGGGCGATTTCCATCTTCTCCTCCTCGGTGTACCCGGGCAGCGTGATCACCTCCATGCGGTCGAGGAGCGCCGAGGGGATGGTGTCGGTGATGTTGGCCGTCAGAATGAACATGATCTTCGACAAGTCGAAGGGCAGGTTCAGGTAATGGTCGCTGAAGGCCGCGTTCTGCTCGGGGTCGAGGGCCTCGAGCAGGGCCGCGGAGGGGTCGCCGCGGAAATCCGCGCCGAGCTTGTCGATTTCGTCCATCATGAAGACCGGGTTGTTGGCGCCGCTCTGCTTCAACCCCTGCAGGATCCGGCCCGGCATGGCCCCGATGTAGGTCCGGCGGTGACCCCGGATCTCGGCCTCGTCGCGGATCCCGCCGAGCGAGATGCGCACGAACTTGCGGTTGACCGCGCAGGCGATGGCCTTGCCCAGGGAGGTCTTGCCCACTCCGGGGGGGCCGACGAAGCAGAGGATGGGCCCCTTCATGCGGGGGTTCAACTTGCGCACGCTGAGATACTCCAGGATGCGGTCCTTTACGGCCGCCAGGCCGTAGTGTTTACGGTCCAGGAGCTCCCGGCCGCGGCGGATGTCGATCTTGTCCCGGGTGGAGCGGCTCCAGGGCAGCTCCACCAGCCAATCGAGGTAGGAGCGGATCACGGTCGACTCGGCCGACTCCGGGTGCATCTGCTCCAGGCGCTTCAACTGGTTGAGCGCCTCGGCCTTCGCCTCCGCGGGCATCCGTGCTTTCTTGATCCGCTTGCGGTACTCTTCGATCTCGATGGCGCGCTCGTCATGCTCCCCCAATTCCTTGTAGATGGCGCGCACCTGCTCGCGCAGGTAGTAGTCCCGCTGGCTCTTGGAGATCTCATCCTTCACGTCGGACTGGATTTTGGCCTGCATGGCCGAGAGCTCGAGCTCGCGGGAGAGCACGTCGTTCACGCGTTTCAGGCGCAGCAGCGGGTCGTTGATTTCCAGAAGGGCCTGGGACTCCTCGATCTTCAAGCGCAGGTTGGAAGCGACCAGGTCGGCCAGTTTGCCGGGGTCCTCGATGTTCTGGAGGATCGAGGTGACATCGGTGCTCAGCTCCCCGCGCAGCGCCAGGATCTTCTCCGCCTGGTCGCGCACGTTGCGCATGAGGGCCTCGGCCTCGATGGTCACCTTTTCCAGCACGGTTTCGGGCAACAGATCGATCTGCACCCGGAAAGGGGCTCGCCGGCGCAGGAAGCGGACGATCGTCGCCTTGGCGACCCCCTGGACCAGCACCTTGATCCGGCCGTCCGGCAGCTTGAGGATGCGCAGCACCCGGCCCACCGTGCCGGTATGATAGATCTCGTCCACGGAGGGGTTTTCCACGACCGCGTCCTTCTGGGTCGCCAGAAAGACGAAACCGGGACCGGCGGCCGCCTCTTCCACCGCGCGCACCGATTTTTCGCGCCCCACGAAAAGCGGCAGCAGCATGTCGGTGAACACCACCACGTCCCGGACCGGCAAGAGCGGCAGGGCGGTGGGGATTTCGGTCGTCTTGTCTTCTTCTTCGATGATGCTGATCAAATCGTCGCGATCGGCTTCGGCCATTTCAGCTCCTGGGGCAACGGCGGTGGGAACCACCGATTCAGTAGGTCGTCACGCGGGAGAAAGGGGTAGGCAACTTCCGCAACTCCTGGTACAATAATAACACGATTTCAACGGTTATCAACGCACCCCGCCGGCGCACCCCCTGCGCGCCGGCACTACCAGCAGGGAGGCCTATGGAGGCAGCGGCGTTTGTTCTCGGTCTGGTCATCGGAAGTTTCCTGAACGTTTGCATCCACCGGCTGCCCTTGTCCCAATCGATCGTCCACCCGCGCTCGGCCTGCCCGGCCTGCGCCCACCCGATTCGGGCCTACGACAACATCCCCGTGCTCAGCTACCTGGTTCTGCGCGGCCGCTGCCGGGACTGCGGGGCGCGGATCCACTGGCGCTATCCCCTGGTGGAGTTTCTGACCGGGGCGTTCGCGGCCCTCTCCGTGGCCACCTTCGGGGTCGGGGCCGAGGCGGCGCTCATGTTTCTGCTGATCGCCGCGCTTCTGGTCGTCACCTTCATCGACCTCGACCACCGCATCATTCCCGACGTCATCACCCTGCCCGGGATCCCGATCGGCTTCGCCGCCAGCTTCGGCCTGACCGCCATCGACCCGGTGCAGTCGCTGATCGGGATCCTGGCCGGGGGCGGCAGCCTGTTTCTCGTGGCCTGGGGCTATCAGTTGATCACCCGGCGCGAGGGGATGGGCGGCGGGGACATCAAACTGCTCGCCATGATCGGCGCCTTCTTCGGCTGGCCGGGGGTGCTGTTCACCATCTTCACGGCCTCGCTCACCGGGACGCTGGCGGGGATGGCCGTCATCCTGCACCGGCGCGGGGATATGAAACTGGCGGTGCCGTTCGGCCCCTTTCTGGCCGTGGGCGCCATCGCCTATCTTTTTTACGGGCCCGAAACCCTGGCCTGGTACTTGAATGTGATGCGGCCCTGAGCCCGGCATGAAGATCGCCCTCGTCTCCGACATCCACGCCAACATGGACGCCTTCGAGGCGGTGCTGGCCGACATCGACCGCCTCGCACCGGCGGCCGTCTTCAGCCTGGGCGACAACATCGGCTACGGGGCCGAGCCGGAGCGGGTGATCCGCACGCTCCAGGAGCGGCGCATCCCCTCGGTCCTGGGCAACCACGAGTGGGCCGCCCGCCACCGCGATTTCCTGGAGTGGTTCAACCCTGCGGCACGCCGCTCCCTCACGCTCACCTTCCAGATGCTGAGCGCGGACGCCTTTGATGCCATCGCCGCCATGCCCTTGTTCCGGCAGGCAGGCGAAGGGCGTCTGGTCCATGGGTTTCCGCCCGACTCGCCCACCCTGTACCTCTTTCAGGTGTCGGACCGGGACAAACAAAGCGCCCTCCAATCGCTTCCGGGGCGGGTCTGCTTCGTGGGGCACACCCACGTCCTGGAGCTGATCAGCAGCGACGGCCGGACGCTCAGCGATCACCCCCTCGTCGAAGGGGTCACGCCCCTCGACCCGGCGCGGCGCTATTTCGTCAACATCGGCAGTGTCGGCCAGCCGCGGGACGGCGACCCGCGGGCCAAGTACGTGATCTGGGACCCCGTGCGCCACACGATCGAGGTCCGCTGCGTGCCCTACGACGCGCCCGCGGCGGCCGCCAAGATCATCGCGGCCGGACTGCCGGAAGCCCATGCTCGCCGGCTCAGCGCCCCATGACGCGCATCGGCAAATACCTCATTCGCGGACTGCTCGGCCGCGGCGGGATGGGCAAGGTCTATCAGGTCGAAATCCCGCCGATCGGCAAAATCGTGGCGCTCAAACTCCTCGACCCGCACCCCGTCCTGACCCGTCTGCTGGGGGCCCAGCGCATCCGCGAGCTCTTCCTGACCGAGGCCGTCACCATGGCCGGGCTTGAGCATCCCCACATCGTCGCCATCCGGGACTTCGACGAGGCCGAGGGCCGGCCGTTTTACATCATGGACTACTTCTTCTCAAACCTCGGTCTACTGATCGGCGAAACCCGGCGCACCGAGGATCCCTCCCGCACGATCCGCCTGGACCGGGCGATCGAGCTCACCCGTCAGACGCTCTCCGGCCTCGCCTGCCTGCATCACTTCGGCATCGTCCATCGCGACATCAAGCCCTTCAACCTGCTGCTGGACGCCCACGGGACGGTGAAAATCTGCGATTTCGGTCTTTCGCGTCTGCGCGGGGAGCCGGCGCCGACCCCCACCCAGCTCAAGGTCGGCTCGCCCTATTACGCGGCGCCCGAGCAGGAAGCCGACCCGGATGCGGCCGATCTGCGCGCCGACCTCTACGCGGTCGGAATCACCCTGTTTCGCATGCTGACCGGTTCGTTCCCAGCCGCCCCGCCGGCCCGCGCGAGCAGCGCCAACCCGGACCTCGACGCGGACTGGGACGCGTTCTTCCGGCGCGCGCTCGCCCGCGACCCGCGCGAGCGATTCGAGAGCGCCCGGCAGATGAAAACCGCCCTGGAGACGCTCGCGCGTGCATGGCAGGACCGGCGCGAGCGGACCTGCCGCCTGGCGCCGCCGCCGCGGCCAGCGCCCGCCCGCAGAA
>JBFYWX010000350.1:0-8377 GCA_041310825.1 Desulfobacteraceae bacterium
ATCGTGCAGGAGCCGCGCCTGCTCCTTCTGGACGAACCCACCAGCAGCCTCGATCTCCGCAACCAGATCGACATCCTCAAAATCATCCGGCAGGTCGCCGACCAGCACGAGGTGGCCGCGAGCATGACCATGCACGATTTGAACAAGGCCCTGCGCTGGGCGGACAAATTTGTTTTTTTGAAGGACGGCACCGTCTATGCGGCCGGCCGCTCGCGCGAGGTGACGGCCGAGATGGTGGCCGCGGTGTACGATGTCCCGGTCGAAATCCACCTCCACCGCGGCTTCCCCTGGATCATCCCGTTGGAACAAAACGGATTTGGGAGGAATTAGTCTATGGGGTGCATTTTCGGAAATGAGCTGATCGAGGCCACCATCCGCTTTCACGGGCACATGTGCCCGGGGCTCGCGATCGGGATCCGCGCCGCCGAGATCGCGCTCAGGGAGGTCGGCCGCGACGGCGACGAGGAGATCGTCGCCGTGGTCGAGACGGACATGTGCGGGGTGGATGCCGTGCAGTACCTGACCGGATGTACCTTCGGCAAAGGCAATCTGCTTCATTTGGACTACGGCAAGAGCGCATTTTCCTTTTACCGGCGCTCGGACGGCAAATCGCTGCGGGTGGTCGCGAAGCCCTCCATATTAGGCGCGGAGGTGAAGACGCTCGCGGAGCTGCATCGCAAGATGAATGCGGAGGGGCTTTCGGAGGAGGAAAAGGGCCGCTGCCAGACCATCCGGCGGAAAATCACGGACGAGGTGATGCAGAAGGGTCTTGAGGAGCCCTCCGAGGTCAAACCGGTGCAGGGCGACCCGCCGGCCCGGGCCAGGATCCTATCGAGCCTCCCCTGCGATGGCTGCGGCGAAGCCGTCATGGAAACCCGCCTGCGGGCGCACCACGATCGGCGGCTTTGCGCCCCCTGCTTCAACTCGCTGCAAAGGGGCGCCTAAAAAGCCCGGGCACCGCGGACTCCGCCCCCCTGCTTTTCTGATTTTGTGGGAGCGGCTTCCAGCCGCGATTTTTTGAAGCCATAGCAACCGATGATCGCGGCTGGAAGCCGCTCCCACAGGGAAAAATGTAAACGGCGGCAGCAATCCGTCTGGAGGTTTGATCGATGCGGATGCAGGACATTCCCTTCGGCGCCACCGATTGGTCATCGGTCGCGAAGACCGAGCACACCGGGACATCCGGGATCGCCACCTGGCGTACGCGGCAGTTCGGCGAGATCCGGGTGCGGATGGTGGAGTACTCTCCCGGGTATCTTGCCGACCACTGGTGCTCGAAGGGCCACATTCTGCTGGTCCTTGAAGGAGAGCTTGAGACCGAACTGGCCGACAGCCGCAAATTTACCTTGAAGCCCGGGATGAGCTACCAGGTGGCGGACGGGGCCGAGCCGCACCGCTCCTCGACGAAAAATGGCGCCCGGCTGTTTATCGTAGACTGAGGCGCCGGCTGCGGCGCTGGGGGCATTCATGGACGGCAGGCCATCCTTCGACGCCGCGTTGAGCCCGGCCGAGCGGGAGCTGATCGACGGGCTTCGCAGCCCGGCTCGGATCCAGGAGTTCCTGGACTCCATCCCCTACAGTGCGGATGAGTTCTACCGCTGCCCGCTCAGGGTGGTGCGCGACCGCACGGCGCACTGCTTCGACGGGGCCATCTTCGCGGCCGCGGCCCTGCGGCGGATCGGCTATCCCCCGTTGATCCTGGACCTTTTCTCCAACGGACGGGACGACGAGCATCTTCTGGCCCTCTTCAAGATCGAGGGCCGCTGGGGGGCGGTGGCCAAGTCCAATTTCGTGGGGCTGCGCTTCCGGGAGGCGGTCTACCGCAGCCTGCGCGAGCTCGCCATGTCCTACTTCGAGCAGTACTACAACACTGCGCGCGAGAAGACCCTGCGCGGCTACACCGGCCCGCTCAACCTCAAGCGCTTCGACGGGTTGAACTGGATGGTCCGCGACGAGGCCATGGAGACTATCGCGCGGCGCACCGATGAGATCCGGCGCGTGATACTGGTCGACGCCGCCATGGAGCCGCGGCTCTCCCTCGTGGATGACCGCTCCTACGCGGCCGGGCTGATCGGCGCGGACCCCAAGGGCCTTTACAAAATCGAACGGTGACTACTTTACAAAAAACCCTTCCCACTGCCTTGCGCTTAATCCCGCGCCGTGATCCTGGGCGCTTAGTATGAAAATAGCTCCTGGATTAAAGCACCCCCTCCCGGCCTCCCCCGTCCAGGGGGGGAAGGCAGGAGGCTTCGACGTGGGCAGGAAGCCATCTCTCTGGTTGAAGTTCCCCTCCCCTTGCGGGAGGGGTTAGGGGAGGGAGATTTTCATGTGCCGTGGTGTTCCTGATCCCCCGCTCTGCCGGTTCTGTCCCGAAAATATGAAGGATCGGATCGTTCTCGAGCTCGATTCGGTCTTCGCCGTCGCGGACAGGCACCCCGTCACGGAAGGCCATCACCTGATCATTCCGAAACGGCACGTGGCGGACTGGTTCGGGATGACGGAAAAAGAGCGGCGGGAGGCCGATGCACTGATCCTGATCCTGAAATCCCGGGTTATGGCGGCGGATCCGGCGGTATCAGGATTCAACCTCGGGACGAACTGCGGGGGTTGCGCGGGCCAGACGGTCTTCCACGCCCACATCCATCTGATCCCGCGCCGGAGCGGCGACACCCCCAACCCAAGAGGTGGGGTGCGGGGCGTCATTCCCGCGAAGATGAATTATCCCGCCTCGTGAAAGGCCGGATTCGGGCTCAAGGCCTGCCGGTTGATCCCCGGTTGCTGTGGGAGCGGCTTCCAGCCGCGATTTTTTCATCTCCGGTTGCTCCCGATGTCAGGCTGCCGCATTTCTCCTTTACCTGCGAGGTGGTTACTTGGTCGGCATCATGCGGGTCTTGGCCCTGAGGACGAAGGCCTCGCGCATGTCCTTGGGGACGGGCGGCAGCTTCTCGGCCGGCTTGCGTGTGAGGCTGAGGGCGCCGCTCGGGCAGGTGGTGACGCACAGTCCGCAGCCGATGCAGCGCTCGGGGTCGAGGCTCGCAACAGCATCCACCATGCGCAGCGCCTCCATCTGGCAGCGCTCGATGCAGGTTTCGCAGCCCGTGCAAAGGCCCGGGTCGAGGGCCGCCACAAAGGGCGAGGCGACCGCGGCCGCCGGCACGGGCAGGCGCTTCAGGTGCTTCAGCACCTGGCAGCAGTCCCCGCAGCAGAGGCAGATATTGACGATCTCCCGGGCGTTGCTCGGCTGCAGGACCAGCCCCTGCGCTTCGGCCTTTTTCAGGATCTCGAGTGTCTCCTCCAGGGTGATATAGCGCCCCAAACCGTTTCTAGCGTAGTACTCGGCGCCCCAGCCGAAGATCAGGCAGGCCTCCATGAGCTTGTCGCAGCCCTGCCCCTTGATCTGGTGCTCCCGGCGGCAGATGCAGGGGGCCACCAGGAATTTGGTCTGCTGGCGAACCAGCTCCTCGGCCTGCTCGTAGGGCAGGGCCTCCACCCCGGCGCTGATGCTCTGGCCGACCGGAATGGTGCGCAGCTGCGGCACGCGGCCGAAGGCCGAGCGCGACAGGATCGGAATGTACTCATCCATGTCGCGGATGAACTCGGGGTCGAGCGCGTTCACGTGGTATTCCCAGATCCCGATCACGAACTGGGCGGCCATGTAGACATGCGGCCGGTCGGGCGCCTCGATCGAAAAGATCAGCCCCTTGCGGGACATCTGTCTAAGCCGCTCCCCGGCCTCCGCCTCCGGGATCCCGGCCCGGGCGGCGATGGCTGCGGCCGGCTCCAGCCGCATGCCCACGTGCAGGGCCAGCCCCGCCTCCTCCGGCATGAAGAGGCGCTTTAGAATGCGCAGCTCGACCCCGCTTTCGGTTGCCGGAAAACCCGCCGGCAGGCTGTCCAGGTGCGCGCGTAATTTTTCGTATACGTCCGGCATCGGCATCGTTCTCCTCGCTGGGTTGAAGTCTCAGCCCCTCGGCTGAGGCTGAAGCCCCACCATACCCTTACAGTTGTCCGCGAAACAAGAGGAATTACAGGTCGGATTTTTGAATCATGGGTCCGGCGGCCATAGAGAGCGAAGAAGCCCCGGCGGTTCTTGATAAAGGGTCCACGACGTCACTAGAGCGCCAGCAGGTAACGCTCAAGCTCGGCCTCCAGTACCTTCCAGCCGCAGCCGATTTTTCGTGCCCGGATCTTTCCGGCGGCAACGTACTTCAGGAAGGTGGGCCGCGAGATGCGCAGATAGCGGCAGGCTTCGCTGGTGTTGAGGACCCGCTTGATGATGGGCACCGGCGAGTTGCCGTTGCTGCGCCGGTCGGCGATGGCCCGGCGGTCAATGATGGCTGCTTTTTCGGTGAGCATAGTTCCGGCGTTCCCGCCCGGGGGCGAAAGGTTGCAGGTTGAACCTAAGGGGTTCCCTGCAGATGGATATCGGCTGAACCCCCACCGGGCTTTATGCCAAACAGGACTCCCCCGGGGAAAAAATCTCCAAACATCCCCTGCTTTCTCCTGGCGAAGGCCTCCAAAAGGAGGCGCAGCTGTCAAATGGCGCAAAATAATGTAACTAACTGTAAATATGATAAATAATTATTGACATGCACGCCGTATTCCTGCATTATGGACGGCGCTTCCAGCGTTTTTTCGATCGCACCTAAACATCACGGCTATAAGGAGCGACCCATGCCAAGTGTGCGGCGATTGACCCGGCTGACAGCCTTCCTCGGTATCCTGCTTTGTACCCCCCTCAGCGCTCTCTGCGCAGAAAACGGTGTGGTTTTCGGCCCGCGGGATGTCACGGTGGGCGCCTGGGGTGTGGCTGCCTTTGCGCAGCGCTTCGAGTGCGATGCCGGCGGCGAGGGCTCGCTCGTCGTAACGCGCCGCACGGCCGATAAGAGGCTTTTGGGCGGCGTGGTCCTGGTCAATAACAGTCTTTTTTCGCTACAAAAGTTTCTCGAAAGCAGCCAGCCGGTCTTCGTTTCCGACGTGAACCTGCGCAAGACGAATGTGATCGCCGTAACTGTGATCGGTGCGCCGGGTGCGGGGCTCAGCATCGAGGTGCGGGCCAAGAGCGCCGTCAGCCTTCCCCAGGTTACCTTCAGCGCTAGCCCGGATACGATCACGCTCGGCCAGGCGAGCATGCTGCAGTGGACGAGCACGGGTGCGGAAAGCCTTAGCATCGCGCCGGGGATAGGAACTGTGGCGCCGTCCGGATCCCAGAGCGTCTCTCCGCAGGAGAGCACAACCTACACCCTTACGGCGACCGGCCCCGGCGGGAGCGTAACCCGCACGGCAACCGTCACCGTTATTGTCCCGCCGCCCACAGTCAGCCTCAGCCTCAGTCCGAGCAGCATCTCCACCGGGGAAACCGTTGTGCTGACGTGGAGTTCGACCAATGCGCAGAGTGCAGCCATCGAGCCTGGCATCGGAGCGGTTGCACCAAGCGGCAGCATCTCAACTTCTCCGGTTGATACAACCACTTACACCATCATCGCCAGCGGTCCCGGAGGCAGCGCCACGGCCAGTGCCACCGTGACGGTGCACTCCGGCCCGAGCGTTGCCATCTCGGCGGCATCGACCGGCATCCCGCTGGGCGCCTCGACAACGCTTACCTGGAGTATTGCGGGTGCGTCGGCCGCTTCGATCGATCAGGGCATCGGCTCCGTTCCCCTGCAGGGCTCGGCGACCGTCTCCCCGACCGCTACGACGACCTACACTCTCACGGCGAGCGGCCCGGGCGGGACCGCCGCTGCCAAGGTTACGGTTGCCGTCTTAGGCAGCCCGGCTCCGCAGCCGCCGGGAACCTTCGGGGAGACCTACCAGGACTTGGTGCCGCCGGATGCCACCGTGGAGGCCTATGATGCAAAGCGCTTTGCCCTGGTGACAGGGCTTGTGCGGGACTCCCTCGGGGACGCACTTACGGACGTGGCCGTATCCATACTAGACCACCCCGAATATGGGACCACCGCAACCGATGCTGAGGGCCGCTTCACCCTGCCGGTCGAGGGCGGGGGCATTCTTTCGGTGTGTTACCGCAAGCCGGGTTTCATTGCCGCGCAGCGCCAGGTCCAGGTTCCGTGGAACGGTACCGCCGTTGTCGAGACCGTGATCCTGGTTGAGGAAGATGCAGCCGCCACCGTGATCAAATTCGACGGCAATCCGGGAACCGTCGTCGCCCACCGCAGCACGCAGGTCAGCGACTCCTCCGGCAGCCGGGCCGCCACCGTAGTTTTCACCGGCGACAACATGGCCTATCTGACCGACAAAGCCGGCAATACGACATTAGAGCTAAAGAGCATCACAACCCGCGCTACAGAGTTCACCACTCCCGAGTCCATGCCGGCGAAGCTGCCGCCCAACTCGGGCTACACCTACTGTGTGGAGCTCAGCGTGGACGGCGCCGAGCGGGTCAAGTTCGCGAAGCCGGTGGTCCTGTGGGTGGATAATTTCTTAGGCTTTGAGGTGGGCGGGGTGGTGCCGGTCGGCTACTACGACCGGGACCGTGGCCTCTGGGTGCCGGCCGACAACGGCCGGGTGGTGCGCCTGCTTGACCGCGACGGCGACGGGGTGGTGGATGCCCTGGACGCTAACGGCGACGGGCAGCCCGACGATCTTAACGCCAACGGCCTTTACGACGACGAGGTGGCCGGTCTGACCAACCCCCTGCAATACGCCCCCGGGGCCACCTTCTGGCGTGTGGCGGTCGTTCATTTCACCCCCTGGGACTGCAACTGGCCGTATGGTCCGCCTCTGGACTCAGTCCCCCCCAATGCTGAGGGGGTCCCCAGTGTTGACCAGCAGCAGACGGAGGAAAAACCCTGTTTGGCCGAGGTCAGTTCTTTCGTCGAGGAACGCAGCCGCGTCTTCCACGAGGACATTCCCATCCCCGGCACCGGCATGAGCCTGCATTACACGAGCAACCGCATGCCCGGCTACCGGCATCTTATCAGCGTGCCGGCGAGCGGGCGCACGGTGCCGCCAAGCCTGAAACAGATCCTGGTCAAACTAGAGGTCGCAGGACGATCGTTCGAAACTGTGTTCGAACCGCTGCCTGATCAGAGCGCGGAGTTTGTCTGGGACGGGCGCGATCAACTTGGACGCGAGGTTTCGGGCAGCATCACGGCGCAGGTCAGCATCGGATTTGTGTATCCGGCCGTTTACCTGGTTCCCGGCGATTTTTCGCGCGCATTCGCCCAGCTGGGTGGCCGTGCCACGGGAATCCGCTCTCGGCAGGAGATCTTCTCCTGGAAACGCAATGATCTGGTATTCTACCGTTCGATCGAGGCCATCAGGTCCAGCGGTACGATTGCCGAGGGCTGGACCCTGTCCCGCCATCATCAAATGAGTCTTTCGGACCCCAACACGATCCAGCGGGGCGATGGGTTTGCTGCTCACTCCGGCGTGGGGATCCTAAGCACCTTGGCCGGCACGGGGGCGCGGGGTTTTAGCGGCGACGGTGGGCCGGCAAGGCAGGCAATGCTGAACGCACCCTACCGCCTGACCATCCATCCATCGGGGGATCTTTATTTCGCGGACGCCTATAACGACCGAATCCGCAAGATTGACCGAGAGGGTATCATCACCACCGTGGCCGGAGGAGGCTTAGGCCTCACATGCGTGAATGACGGAGACCCGCGGGGGGATGGAGGGCCGGCCGTCGCGGCTTGCCTTAGAACTCCCACAAAAGCGGTCTTCGATGTCCACGGAAACATGTATATCGTAGAAGCAATAGCAACGGCGACAGGCAGAATCAGGAAGGTAGACACAAACGGCATCATCACCACAGTGGCAAGCGGTCTCAGCAATCCAATTAGCGTCGCAGCTGACTCTTCAGGGAACATTTACGTTGCAGAGTGGGGTTTGGATCGTATTCAAAAACTAGATTCGATCGGGACCATGACAATTCTCTTATCCAAAGGGATTGGTACCGTCGGAGACCTCGCCCTGGATAGCGCCGGAAACCTCTACATAACGGACAACCATTACTGCGGAGTGATCAAGATGGACACCGCTGGCCGTTTGACAACGGTGTCTGGCGTGTACACCTGCGGCTACAGCGGGGACGGTGGACCGGCCACTCTGGCCAAGCAGGGCATTCTATCTCAAATTGATATCGATCGGGCTGGGAATCTTTATATCGCGGATCGTTATAACGGTAGGGTGCGCAAGGTGGACAGCCGCGGCATCATTACTACCATTGCCGGAAACGGAAACCTTGCGATTGGAGTCGATGGCAAGCCCGCCACCCAGACCGCCCTTGATTATCCCAACCCGGACAAGCCGGAACCAAAAAAGTTAAAAAGTTGGACAGAATTTAAATCTTTGTAAACACAATGCCAGTCTGGTTTTGCTGGGGCGTGTAAAAATATTGTACACAAAACACACA